>CAZJGG010000063.1:0-16990 GCA_964545475.1 uncultured Eubacteriales bacterium
TCAATTGTTAAATCTTTTCTTTTTCCCTATTGACATATCACCAGGTTGCTTTATTTCAACTGAATTTCTAATTATTTCTCTTGCTTCTTTAATGTCTTTAATATCTTTAAACGCCATAAGCTGAATTGCAATATTACCCATTGCTGTTGCTTCTATCGGCCCTGCAAGTACTTTGCATTTACAATATTTTGCAGTTTGCTCGCAAAGAAATTCGTCTTGAATTCCTCCGCCAATCATATGTAATGTGTCATAAGATTTGCCTGTAAGTTTTTCTATTTCATCTTTTGTTTCGGCATATTTTTTTGCAAGGCTGTCGTAAATACAGCGTAAAACTTCGCCGTCTGTTTGCGGCACAAATTGCCCTGTATTCTTGCAATAGTCTTTAATCTTTTGAGGAAGATTACCGGTTAAAGAAAAATCGGGGTAATCAGTGTCTATATAACATTTACCGCCTTCGGCTGCTCTTGCCATTTTGCCAAAATCCTCGAAGGAATAGTCCTTTCCCTGGCGTTTCCATTCTCGGCGACTCTCTTGTATAAGCCAAAGCCCGACGATATTTTTTAAATACCGAATTTTTCCGCCGTAACCGCCTTCGTTTGTAATGCCCTCGCTATCAAGGAGTGGCTTGTCAAGTTCTGTTCCCATTAACGACCACGTACCGCAAGACAAGTACAGAAAGTCCTCTTTTGCGGCAGGCACGGCAACAACTGCACAAGCAGTATCGTGTCCGCAAATTGATACTACAGAAATTTCCGGCAGAGAAAGCTCTTCCCGAATTTGCCCAGAAATATTTCCTAAAACTCTGCCGCCTTTGGTAATTTCACAAAATAGCTTTTGTGGAATTTTAAGCTCGCTCAAAACTTCCGCAGACCAGTCTTTTGTTACGGCATTCAGTAAACCGGAGGTTGAAGCTATAGAATATTCACAACTTTTTTCTCCGGTTAAAAAATAGTTAAAAAGATCTGGCATAAAAAGCAGTTTATCGGCTCTTTCAAGAAGCTCTGGTCTGTTTTGAGCTAAAGAATAAAGCTGATATATTGTGTTTATGTTCATGTGTTGAATGCCTGTTATGTTGTAATAATCAGGCTGCTTAATGCCATGAGTGCGTTTGTCACGATAGTGAACAGGGTTTTCAAGCAACCGCCCTTTATTATCGAGCAAACCGTAATCAACACCCCATGTGTCGATACCGATACTGTCAATTTTTGTATTATTTTTTGCCAATTCATTTTTGACTTTGGTAAGCCCCTGTTTAATTTCATGAAACAACCGCAACACATCCCAGTGAAATGTATCGCCAAGCATTACAGGGTCGTTTGAAAACCTATGAAGTTCTTCAATATGTATTTTGGAACCGTCATATTTGCCGATTATAACCCGGCCGCTTGAAGCGCCAAAATCAAAAGCGAGTACTTGTTTCATACAAAGCCTCCATTAAGGTTAAAACTTTTTATAGCCGGGGTGACGGCCGGTTATTCTATAAAATTTGCGTAAATCAATAAGTTTTTGTATGTTTTCGCTTGAAATATCACGGCTTCCTCCGAGTATTTCTGCATTGATAGTAATTTTAGCCCAAAGTTCAAGGCTTTCCATGCGGTAAAACGCTGTAATTAAGTCTGCCCCAACTGCTAATGCACCATGGTTTGTAAGGAGCATAACATCATGTTCTTCAAGGTATGGCTCAATTGCGGCCGGCACTTCTTCTGTTGATGGCGTGCCGTAAGGAGTGAGTGGCACTGCGCCGATTGCCGCTACATTTTCAATCATGTTGTACATATCCATATGCCTGTGCGCAACAGCAAAGCCGGTTGCTCCGGGTGGGTGGGCATGGACTACAGCACCAGCATCTTCCCGTTTTTCGTAGCATTTCAAATGCATTTTAATTTCGCTGGACGGTTTAAAGCCGTCAACTGCTTCCAAAATTTCGCCTTTATGATTAATTTTTACAAGTTTTTCAGGTGTAATAAAGCTTTTGCTTATACCTGTAGGTGTTGCCAAAAAAGTTTTGTCATCAAGCTTTACGCTAACATTGCCATCATTTGCAGCTACCCACCCTAGCTGCCACATTTTGTTGCATATGTCGCAGATTTGGTCTCTAATATCTTTTTCAGACATGAATATTTCACTCCTTCACTTTTCTCGGATTATAACATTACTACAAATTTATGTAAACAATTGGCGTTAATATTGACAAATAAACAGTTTTATCATAAAATATTAATCAAATATGAACAATTTTAATCATATATAAACTTACTAATTCATTGGTCTACATTAAATAATTACTATACGCTAAAAGGAGTAAGCAAATGTTGTCGTTTGAAAGAAGAGAAATAATTCTGGATATACTCAGGCAAAAACAAGTGGCGACTGTTGAAGAACTAAGCAAGCAAAGTTACTCTAGCGGAGCTACTGTGCGCCGGGAGTTAGCCGTTCTTGAAGCAGACGGTTTAATAATGCGTATTAGAGGCGGCGCAACAATCCTTAATGGTAACAATAATGATGCACCGCTATTATTTAGGGCAAAAGTAAATATTGATAAAAAAATACATATCGCAAAGATAGCTCGGCAATTTTTTAAAAAAGGGGCTACAATGTTTTGGGACAGCAGCTCCACAGTTTGCTGTTTGGCAAATATGATAGAGGAAAAAAGCGGAATTACAGTTATAACAAATAGCATTCCGGCATTAACAGCATTAGGAACAGTAAACGGGCTTGACATTATTTCAACTGGAGGGCATGTTTTTCACAATTCTGCTTTGGTAGGGGATATAGCGGTTAGAAATATCGATAATTATTTTGCAGACTATTTGTTTTTTTCATGTTGCAGTATTTCTGAAAACGGGCATATCAGCGAAGCATCTGAAATAAACGCAACAGTTAAAAAAGCAATGTTGGCTAATGCTAAAATTAAAATATTGTTGTGCGACAGCACCAAGTTCGGAGATAAGCATTTTTGTAAAACATGTACATGTAAAGATATTGATTTAATTATTACTGAAAAAAAACCCTCCGATATTTTTATTGAACAATTAAATTGCAAAATTATTTACTAGTTGCCTATTATGCTTTACTAAAGTGTCAATTTTACCGTCAAAATATGGGTAAATTAAGCAAAAAATAAAAAATAAAAAAAATTTAAAAAACATATTGACATTTAACAAGTTATAATATATAATAGCTTTCGTTGGTTCGGACGACATGAACCAAGAACAAACGGCCCGTTGGTCAAGCGGTTAAGACACGGCCCTTTCACGGCTGTAACAGGGGTTCGATTCCCCTACGGGTCATTTATAAGTAATATTCAGTGGTTTTATATAAGGGCTCTTAGCTCAGTTGGTTAGAGCATCCGGCTCATAACCGGACGGTCCCGGGTTCGAGTCCCTGAGAGCCCATAAATTAACATTAAATTAATTAAGCCCTTGCTCATGTAAGGGTTTTTTTATAATTTTAGTAAACTTATAAAAAAGAGGGGATTAAAAATGAGCAGTAACGCATTAAGCACGAAAACACTTACAAAAGCAGGGCTTTTAAGTGCAATAACAATAATTTTGGTATTTACACCTATAGGAATGATAATGGCACCGTGGATAAGCTTTACAATATGCCATATTCCAACTATTATTGCAGCAGTTTTATTCGGTCCAACTTTCGGTATGGCTATTGGTCTTGTTTTCGGTATTTCCACTTTATTACGAGGTTTAGTTGCACCCCTAAGCGTTTTGGATCCTTTCTTTATTAACCCTGCTGTTTCTATACTCCCAAGAGTTTTAATTGGGATTACCGCCGGATATAGTGCTAAATTATTAAAAAATGTTAATGATAATATAAGTATAGTAGTCGGCGCAGGAATAGGAAGCCTGACTAATACATTCGGCTGTTTGACAGTACTTTACTTTATTTATGCCAAAGATATAGTTGAAAAGCTTCAAATGCCGGCAGAAAGCTTTATTTGGGCTGTTATTACAACGTCTGGAATTACAGAAATGGCTGTTGCTATTTTATTAACTTTTCCTATTATAAAGGTAATGAAAAAAATCGTATGAAATTTGGAAATGTATTAACAGAAAACAATTTATTTCTTGCCCCTCTTGCCGGTGTTACAGATTTACCTTTCAGGTTATTGTGTAAAGAACAGGGCTGTGGCATAGTAATTACGGAAATGGTAAGCGCTAAAGGGATATTATTTGAAAATAAAAATACAGTTGCTCTTTTACAAACATGCCCGGAGGAAAAACCTACAGGCCTTCAACTGTTTGGAAGCGATCCCCATATTATTTCTAATGCAATTAAAATGATAGAGCATATTCCTTTTGATTTCATAGACATTAACATGGGTTGCCCTGTTCCTAAAATCTTTAACAACGGCGAAGGCTCTGCTCTTTTAAAAGAGCCAAAACGTATGGAGCAAATTATTCTTTCTGCAAAGAAAGCAACAAATAAAGCTATTACAGCCAAAATAAGAATTGGCATAGATGAAAATAATATTAACGCTGTTGAAGCGGCAAAAGCCCTTGAAACCGGAGGAGCAGACATGATTGCAGTTCACGGCAGACACAGAGCCCAATATTACAGCGGAATTGCTGACCTAAATATAATAGCTGATGTTAAAAAAGCTGTATCAATACCTGTTGTTGGGAACGGTGATGTCACCTCCCCTGCTTCCTATTTAAATATGATGGAAAAAACAGGTTGTGACGGAGTTATGATTGGCCGAGCTGCAATGGGTAACCCTTGGATTTTTAAACAAATATTAGACTATTTAAAAACCGGAGAAATATTTGAACCAACAATAAATCAAAAAATCGAAACCGCAATAAGACACTCTAAAATGACTGTTGAGCAAAAAGGTGAACATTTAGGCGTTTTGGAAATGCGAAAGCATTTTGCATGGTATACAAAGGGAATGCCAAATTCCGCCCAAATAAGACGAAAAGTAAACGAAGCTGGGACTTTACAGCAGCTAATTGATTCTATTTCAGAAATCCCGGTAATATAATAAACATTAATAATATGATTTATTACCGGGGGTACTTATGCGTGATAAGTTTGCGATAATTACATTTAATGATGAAAACGGCGACACACATAAAAAAAGACCAAAATTTTTTAAAAACCTTTATATAAAACGAAACCCTTTTTTAATAGAAGAAACTGAAATTTGCCAAACACGGGGTTACAACATAAAACTCGGGCTTACATATGAAGAATTTTTGCAAGATGAACAACTTGGGTTAACTGTGTTTAGTAAAACCGTTGACTTCTTGTTAGATTTAGGCGTTACAGCGGCAATTGCACCAAAACGCCCTGCCCTATCTTTCCCTCACAAAATAACATGTACAACTGGCAAATTGGCGTTTGCTTTTTTTATGCTTGAAGCGGTTGATAAAACACTTCATCTTACAGGCAAAAGCAGGAAAGATGTTAATATTTTAATAAATGATTCTAATATTGCTCGTACCATCACACTAATAGATGTTTTATACCCTCATTTCAATAATTTATCAATTCTTTCACAAGATTTTAAAAACCCAATGCTTATTGAAAAAGCAGAGCAAGTTTTCGACGACTGCGGTTTAGTTCTGTTTATAAGTGAAAACAGCAGAAATATTATTGAATCTGCAGATATTATTATAAATACTGGAGAAACATCAAAATCCTACGACTTTTTCTATAAAAAAGATGCCGTTTACATAGACCTTGCCAAAAGCTCCAAAAAGACTACAGAGCTTTCTTCAAAACGAGAAGATATACATATTTTTAACTATTATTATGTAAATTGCAGTCAAAAACCTATATCCGCCGATTTGTTTGAAGCTATCCTTTATATAAACTCAAGAAGCTTTCGCAATTTTGCTTCTGGCAGTTTAAGAAGTTTGGCAACAGAGCCCGTTTTGTCGGATATTAAAAAACTTAAAGCTTCTTTAAATATTTTAAATAAAAGACTATAGCAATTGAAAAAATAACGCAATTAATTGTATTGGAAAACAGCGATTTAAACAATGCAAATGATAGGCATTGGAGGAAACAATATTATGTTAAAGCATTTTATTTTTAAATTAAATTACATACTCATGATATTAATAATACTAATAGGTTGTTCTGCTCCTGCTATTAATGATAAAAAGATTTACAATAAAGTGTTAACTGCAAATGCGTTGCATGATATTAAAACTTCTAGAATTGATTTGTCTATTTTATCAGATGGTACTGATTTCAATGACATATATCTGGCATATTCAAAAGAGAATGCGTATTTCGCTTCATATGAAGATAATTCTTTATTAATTAATAAAGTTTCATATTCAGACTATGAAGTAGACACAATTTACAAAAATACCAAAGATATATCATCTAAAACTCCTCCTATTATAACCTACTCTGAAGTTATTAACGATTCATTAGTAATTGGAGAGGCATATCATTTAGAAAAAGGCTTTTCATTTATTTTAAGAGAAATAGATTTAAAGTATTTTGAAGCAAAAGTATTATATGAAAAATTTGTAAGCAAACTACCTTATATATCTGAAACAGGTTCTAATGTTTTTATTAACTATGAAACATGGGAAGAAGACAAACGATTAAGCACTTTGGATATGATTAATTTAAATACAGGAATTAGCGAAAATATTGCTTCAAAAGAGGCGAAAATATCAGCGGATGGATTGCTTTTTGGTGAACTCATTGTGTATGCCGGAGGGTTAGATGAAAACGGGGTTTATTATCAAGTATTAGAATTGAATGGCGAGACTATTGAGGAATCAAAAATACAATGGGCGTATTATTATAACATACAAGACAAATTAAATGAGGGGAAGTTTGAATTAGAACAAAAAGTTGTATTTTTAACCGGTAATAAAAATATTCTTATAACATCTGATTATTCTTTTGATGACCCAAACGTTTTATCAGGTAAAATCCATACACTGAGTTTTAATGCAGATAAAATTAACCCTATAGAAACAAAAACCATAGATAATATTGCACCCGGAAATGATATATTGAACTGCAAACAAATTTCAGATAATTTAGTTTTTACTACTGCTTCTAGCATTTATACCTATAATATTAATAACGGATTACTCAACACATATTATTTTAAGGAAAGTGGTTCACGACTATATAGTAAAATTTCGTTTTCTGGAAATAATTTGGCTTTTATTGAAACTCAAAGTGAAAAAATAGCTTTAATTCTTATACAATTTGATATCAGCATTGATCAGGTGTCAGAAAAATATACAGAACAGACGAGCACACAAATTGGGGATATAAACAAAGTAGAAAGTTTTTCAATAGATAATCGCTCATTTGAAATTGAAACAGAGCCAGAAAATGAATATGAGGAAATTGTTTGCTATTGGTTTATTCAAAGCATTGCGGGGGCATTTGATAAAAAGCTTATGTTAGTTGACCCCCAAAACAAAGAATTGAAAACGGATATTGAAAAAGAGAAGGAAGATTTTGAAAAAAATTTATATATAGTAAAATATATAATTAATGCTGTTGGTTTACTTAAAAAGCCTGAAATAGCTTTAATAGACGATTCTATGTTTCAACCTGAATCTATTGCTGAGAAGTATGGTCTGCATGATTTTGAGATTGTAGAAGTAAAGTATTTTAAAAACTACTCTGATGATTATTATAATCTTTATCCAAGTAGTAGAAAAACAATTGAAACTACACAATTTATACAATATTTTTTAATTGGCTCAAAAGAAGAAAATGGCGAAAAATACATCTATACTTATTCAATGATTCAATAACTAATAAAATAATAAATGCTTATTTAAAATATTAGTTGAAACTTAAGAATTTATATGATATAATACGCCGTATGCCAACAGACAATTCTGTTAGAGCACGCCAAAATGTGTGCAAATATTGTTTGAAAGGAAATTTGTATGAGAGATCAAATTCATCCGGAATTTCATCAGGCGCATGTAAAATGCAACTGCGGAAATGAATTCGTAACAGGCTCTACAAAAAAGGAAATCCATGTGGAAGTTTGTTCCAAATGCCATCCTTTTTACACAGGCAGCCAGAAGCTTCTTATGGAAGCCGGCGGTAGAGTTGAAAAATTCAAAAAGAAATACAATATCGATTAAGATAATCGTATTTTTGTTGACTTTGAGGGTTAGCTATGTTAACCTTTCAATGTCCTTAACCGCACGAAGAGGCACCGCATTGGCGGTATAAGCTAAAGCGCCGAATTCGGCGAGTTCTATAACAGGAGGTGTTATAATGTACGCAATTATTGAAACAGGTGGAAAGCAATACAAAGTTTCCGAAGGAGACGTTATTAAAATTGAAAAGCTTGGCGTTGATGCAGAAACAACTTACAATTTTGAATGTGTAAACATGATTGTAGACGGCGAAAACGTTAAAGTTGGTGCTCCATTCGTTGCAGGCGCTGCTGTAAGCGCAACTGTTTTAGGCGATGGCAAACACAAAAAAGTTATCATCTACAAATATAAATCTAAAAAGACTTTCCATAAAAAAAGAGGTCATAGACAGCCGTTTACACAAGTTAGAATTGATAAAATTAGTGTATAATAATGATTGAAATTACTTTTTTTAGGAATAGTAACAATGAAATATATGGCTTTAAAGCCTTTAACCACGGCGACACTATTGTTTGTGCAGCCGTTTCGGCGTTAACCCTTAATACGGTAAACGCTGTGGAAGCTTTCTGCAATTGCGATTTTACTTGTGATTACGAAGAAAGCGGCGGTTTTTTAAGCTTTACTGTTAAAGACATAAAAAATGAGAAACATTGCCATGATGCAAGTCTTTTGCTAAATACTCTTGAACTTGGCATTAAATCGATTTCTGAAGAATATGAAGACGAAGTCTTAATTAAGGATTAGGAGGTGCATTCCTATGTTAAAATTAAACCTGCAATTTTTTGCTCACAAAAAAGGTGTTGGTTCAACCAAGAACGGCAGAGACTCTGAGGCTAAGCGTTTGGGTTGCAAACGTGCAGACGGTCAAGTAGTTCGTGCCGGCAACATTTTGTATACACAAAGAGGAACTAAAATTCACCCGGGCATAAACGTTGGCAGAGGCTCTAACGATAGCCTTTTCGCCCTTGTAGACGGTCGAGTGCGTTATGAAAGAAAAGGCAGAGACAAAAAACAAGTTTCTGTTTATCCAATTGCTGAATAATTTTTTAAAAAAGGGGTTACTCGTTGAGTAACCCCTTTAAATACAGGTGGAATATGCGAAAAAAGACTTTTGAACACGTAAGTATAATAGCAATTATAGTTTGGGCTGTTATAACTTCTGGGTATTTTCTTTTATTTAATTGGATTTTAAAACAACATTTCGACTTCGGACTAAAGCCATTTTTTTGGTCTTTTCTTTCGTTTGTTTTTTTTTCTGTTGGGGTTTTAAAATGTATTCCGGTTGTTGAAAAAGAATTGAAGCTAGAAAAAACTAAAATTAATACCGATACTGATTTTTTTATTGCGCTTTGCCTTTTTTTATGGATTTTTTTAATAAACAGCGTTTTTATTTTAATGGCATTAAAAAAATATTGGGAATATGATTTCATTCAAGGTCTAAACTTTTTTTACAGAAACCATACAGACAGCCCCCATTATTTTGATATTGCAGAATCTTGGTATCAAAACACTAGTAATGACAGAAAATTCGATATAGTCTTTTTTCCGCTTTTTCCTATGCTTATGCGCATTATTAGCCAAGTATTACGAGTTAAAAACCTGCCTTTAATTTCAATCGTTTTAAATTCTATTTTTTCATTTGCAGCCGGAATAAGTTTTTATAAGCTTGCAAAAATTTACATTCCAAGAGAACAAGCAAGAAATGCTCTTAAATATTTATTTATTATGCCTCCGGCATTTTTCTTTTTTTGGCCTATGACCGAAAGCTTGTTTTTACTGCTGACTGTTTTATTTTTTTATTTTCTTAGCAAAAAAGACTATATCTTTGTTATTTTAATAGCATTTTTGGCTTCTCTTACAAGAAGCCAGGGCATTTTGCTTTTTGCCCCGTCAGCTTTTTCCTTTATAGCAGATTTAAGAAACGCTTACTTAAAACGAAGTTATAACATAAAAGAGCATGTTTTATCTTTTTTGGCAATTGTTGCTCCTTTAGCTGGGTTTTTAATTTATCTTTCTGTAAATAATAAAGTATACGGCAATCCGTTTCAATTTTTAATATTTCAGAAAGACCACTGGAATCAAAGGCTTGACTTTTTCTGGAACACCGCAAAATATATTCCTGAATATATTAGCAGCAGATTTTTTGAAGACAATACAAGAGAGATTAATGCCTTGTTTATACCGGTTTTTATTAGCTTTTGGGCAACTCTTGGGTTAATTTGCTATGGGGTTAAAAAGCTTCCTTTTGTGCAAACCCTTTACTCTTTTGGTTATTTCTTAATGAGCTTCGGCGCAACGTGGTTATTAAGCGGCCCAAGATATGCAACTGTATTATTTCCGTTATTTATATCTCTTTCTTTTTTAACAAAAAATAAAAAATTTGATTATATACTAACATTTATTTTAATTTTATGTTATTTTATATATATGGATATGTTTTTAAAAAGCTATCCCGTTTATTAGAGCCTATATCTTTTTTATGGCTCTTAGATAAGGAATGATAATATGTTTATAGACAGAACAAATATTCACATAAAAGGCGGTAACGGCGGCAACGGCTGTGTTTCGTTTTACAGAGCCAAATATATTACTCACGGCGGCCCGGATGGCGGCGACGGCGGTAAAGGCGGCGATATTATTTTCATTGCCGACAAAAATATTACTACCTTACAGGATTTCCGCTATAAGCGCACCTTTAAAGCCCAAAGCGGAGAAGACGGAGGCAAGCGCAACTGCTCCGGCAAAGATGCGGAAAACATTTATATTAAAGTGCCTGTTGGTACTCTTATTAAAGAAAAAAATTCGGATAAAGTCATGGCGGATATGGTTAATGACGGCGAGGAAGTAATACTTATAAAAGGCGGAAAAGGCGGCCGTGGTAATCAGCATTTTGCAACGCCAACGAGACAAGCCCCACGCTACTGCGAGCAAGGCAAACAATCTAAAGAATACGACGTTGTTTTGGAACTAAAGCTTTTAGCAGATGTTGGTATTATTGGTTTTCCTAACGTTGGGAAGTCAACATTTTTATCAATGGCTACAAACGCAAACCCTAAAATTGCCAATTACCATTTTACTACTCTTACGCCTAATTTAGGAGTTGCATACAGCAAATGGGGCACATCATTTGTCCTTGCGGATATTCCCGGTCTTATTGAAGGGGCAAGCGAGGGCGCAGGACTTGGACATTTCTTTTTGCGCCACATCGAAAGAACAAAAGTCTTAATTCATATGGTAGATGCTTCCGGCGTAGAAGGGCTTGACCCCATTGAAGCCATTGAAAAAATAAATTCCGAGCTTAAAGCTTATAACGAAAGACTTTTGGAGCTTCCTCAAATAATTGCTGCAAACAAAATGGATTTGCCCGAAGCGGAAGAAAACTTAAAACGGATTAAGGAAAAGTATGAACCCAACGGAACGCTTGTTTTTGCCCTTTCCGCCGCTACAAACGAGGGTATCGACGACATTTTGCACGCATGTGCGGAAATTCTTAAAAACGAGCCTAAAACAATTGTTTTTGAAGCGGATTATGAAGAATTTGACGAAGTTGAGATAGAAGAAAAGCCTTTCACAATTACAAAAGATGATGACAATTATTATAGCGTTTATGGCGAGGGAATCGCTAAAATGCTTGGCAGAACAAATATTGAAACTGAAAAAGGTTTTGCATTTTTCCAAAAATATTTAAAAGACAAAGGTATTATTGAGGAATTAATATCTATAGGCTTGCAAGACGGCGACACTGTAAAAGTTTGTGATTTAGAATTTGATTATTATGATTAATTAACCACTGAATATTGGATTGGAGATAGAATATGAACGCCGAAATTTTAGCTATCGGAACTGAGCTTTTGCTTGGAGATATTTTAAACACAAACGCCCAATATCTTTCAAAGCAGCTTGCTTCTTTGGGCATTTCAGTTTTTTATCAAACAGTTGTTGGTGATAACCCAGAAAGAGTTGTAAATGCTTTTAACCTTGCTTTTAGCAGAGCGGATATAGTTATAACTACTGGAGGCTTAGGCCCCACCAAAGACGATTTATCTAAAGAAATGGCAGCAAAATATTTTAACAAAAAACTTGTGTTAAGCGAAAAATGGCTTAAACATATGACAGAATATATGGAAAAGCAAGGCTTTACAGTTACTGAAAACAACAAAAAACAAGCTCTTGTAATTGAAGACAGCCAAATTATGGAAAACGAAGTTGGTACAGCCCCCGGAACAATTTTAGAATCCGACGGAAAAATATTAATTATGTTTCCCGGGCCTCCTTTTGAAATGCACCCAATGTTTGAAAAATGTGCTATGCCATTTTTAAAAGAAAAAACTAAGTTAACTTTTGTTTCAAAAACTCTTCGAGTTTGCGGCGTAGGAGAAAGCATGGCAGAAGATATGCTTAAAGAATTAATTGATAACCAAACTAACCCTACTATTGCCCCTTATGCTAAAACATCGGAGGTTCATTTCAGAGTTACTTCCAGCGCAAAAAGCGAGGAAGAAGCCCAAGACTTGATGAAACCTGTTGTTGACAAAATTTACAAAATACTGGGTAGCAATATTTATGGAGAAGATGATCAATCTCTTGAAGAAACTGTTGTTAAAATTTTAGCTGAAAAAGGGTTAAAAATTGCTTGTGCGGAATCTTGTACAGGAGGGCTTTTAACAGCAACCCTTGTTAACGTGCCCGACGTTTCTAACGTGCTTGTTGAAAGCGTTGTAACATATAGTAATGAAGCTAAAATTAACAGAATTAACGTTTCAAAAGAAACTCTTGAAAAATTTGGAGCAGTTAGCAAAGAAACAGCAGAAGAAATGGCTAAAGGAGTTTGTGAAATTTCCGGGGCTGATGTTGGAGTTTCTATAACAGGAATAGCCGGTCCTTCCGGGGGAAGCGATGAAAAGCCAGTTGGGCTTGTTCATATAGCTGTTTATTATAATAATAAATTTTATTCTAAACAAATACGGATTCTTGGTGACAGACAAAAAGTGCGTAATCGAACTGTGGTTATAACACTTGACTTTATAAGAAGAATATTGTTAAATATAGATGAATTGTAATTTACATTATTAAGATACGAAAATAGGTGTAATTATGGAAATAAAAAAAGCTGCTAAAAAAACAACAAAAGGCTCTGCCGTGGAAATTAAAACAGGCGACGAAAAACAAAAAGCCCTTGAAACTACTATAGCAAACATTGAGAAAGCTTTTGGCAAAGGCGCAATTATGAAGCTTGGAGATAGTGCCAACGTTGGAAATATTCCCGTTGTACCTTCCGGAGCTCTCAGCCTTGATATTGCCCTTGGAGTCGGCGGCATACCTAGAGGGAGAATTATTGAAGTTTTTGGGCCTGAATCTTCCGGTAAAACAACAATTGCTCTCCATGCCGTTGCTGAAACCCAAAAAGCCGGCGGAATTTGCGGTTATGTAGATGCTGAACATGCTATGGATCCTACGTATGCAAAAAAAGTCGGAGTTAATATTGACGAATTATATATATCTCAACCGGACAACGGAGAACAGGCTCTTGAAATTGCAGAAGCCATGGTTCGCTCCTCTGTTATAGACTTAGTTGTTATAGACTCTGTGGCAGCGTTAACACCAAAAGCTGAAATTGAGGGAAATATGGGCGAAAGCCATATGGGTCTACAAGCCCGTTTAATGTCTCAGGCGTTAAGAAAGCTTACTGCTTTTGCTAATAAAACAAACTGCACCATTATTTTTATTAACCAGCTCCGTGAAAAAATTGGCGGAATGAGTTACGGCGGAAACGAAACAACTACTGGCGGAAGGGCGCTTAAATTTTACGCTTCCATTAGGCTTGATATAAGAAAAGTGGAATCGTTAAAAACAGGTGACACATTTATTGGAAGCCGTACTAAAGTTAAAGTTGCCAAAAACAAGGTTGCACCGCCGTTTAAAGTTTGCCATTTCGATATTATGTATGGAGAGGGAATTTCAAGGGAGGGGGATGTTTTAGACCTAGCCACTGATTTAGACCTTGTTGTTAAAAGCGGCGCATGGTATTCGCTTGATAGCGAAAGGCTTGGACAGGGGCGTGAAAATGCCAAAGCATATTTAAAAGAACATAAAGACGTTTATGAATCGCTATGCCAAAAAATTAGAGAACATTACAATTTGACACAAGTATCAACTATCGAAGATGAGACAGAACAGCAAGAGGAAAAACCCAAAAAAGCTTCTAAAAAGGCTTCCGATTCTGGAGAAACTGAAGACTTAATAGAAACTGAAAGTGTTGAAAGTATCGATATGGAAATTGATGAAGAATTAATCGGGGATATGATATTTGAAGATGAAAAGTTTAATGAATGATAGCGAGAGCAAAGACTATTTAAACGCAAGGAACATAGCATTCAGATATTTGGCTTTAAGCGATAAAACCGAAACGCAAATTAGAAATAAGCTTATTGATAACGGATTTGAAGAAAACATAATAGAGTCGGTTATTACATATTTAAAAGGTAAAAACTATGTTAACGATTTCAATTTTGCGTGTAATTATGTAGAGTCAAAAGTGAATAATAATAAATACGGTAATAAGGTTATAAAAGAAAAGCTTATTGAAAAAGGCGTGAAAAAAGATATAATACAAAAAGCCTTTGAAAAAATGTGTTTCAACGAGTTTGACACAGCGATTAGTCTTCTAAATGAAAAGACTAGAGGTAACAATAATTTTAGCTGTAAGGACAAGCAAAAATATTTTAATTATTTAATGCGCAAAGGTTTTGAATATGAAATTTGCATTGAAGCCATTGAGACCTATATTAAAGACCGAAATAAAGCCTGAGAAATTATTCAATTATTATTACGCCCCGATTTTTGGGGCTTTTTATATTATAAAATTAATTAAAATGTAACTTCAATTCATTGATTTTAACATAACCATATGATATAATACTAAAATATACGCGAGAGGAAAAGGAGAATTAAACATATGACTATGGAAACAATTGATAAAAATAAAGTAAAGCTTACATTCGAGGTTGGTCCGGAAAAATTTGAGGAAGGTTTAAAACATTCCTATAATAAAAACAAATCAAGATTTGACATTCCAGGCTTTAGAAAAGGCAAAGTTCCACGCAAAATTATTGAAATGAACTACGGCAAAGAAATTTTCTTTGAAGATGCTATAGATTTCGTGCTTGGAGACGCTTATTCTGACGCCGTTACATCCAATAACCTTGATGTTGTTTCAAGGCCGGAAATAGATGTTGTTTCCATTTCTACAGAAGACGGTATTGTTTTTTCTGCGGAAGTTTTTACTAAGCCGGAAGTCAAAATATCCGATTATAAAGGATTGCCTTATACAAAAATCGAAGTATCAGTTTCAGATGACGAAGTAAACGCTGAGATTTATAAAGACAGAGAGAAAAATTCCAGAATCATTACAGTTGAAGGCAGAGCAGTTGAAAACGGTGACATTGTAACCATTGATTATGAAGGTTCTGTAGACGATGTTACTTTCCAAGGTGGAACCGCAAAAGATTATGATTTAACAATCGGTTCAAAATCTTTTATTCCGGGTTTTGAAGAGCAAATAATTGGTCATAATATTGATGAAGCTTTTGATATTTTTGTAAAATTCCCCGATGAATACCATAGCGAGGAATTAAAGGGAAAAGAAGCAAAATTTGCTATTAAATTAAAAGATATTAAAGTTAAAGAGCTTCCAGAAGCAGATGATGAATTTGCTCAAGACGTTTCCGAATTTGACACTCTAAATGATTACAAAGAAAACATTAAAAAAGAGCTTTTAGAGAAAAAAGAAAATGAAGCTAAAAATAGTAAAGAAAACGAGCTAATGGAAAAATTAATTGAAAAAGCTGAAATGGACCTTCCAGAAGTTATGGTTGACAACCAAGTTGAACAATTAATTTACGACTTATCTCAAAGAATGAAATATCAAGGCATTTCAATGGAAATGTATTTGCAAATTATGGGCAAGACTATGGATAGCCTTAAAGAATCTTACAGAGAAAATGCTAGTAATCAAGTTCGTGGGCGTCTTGTTCTTGAAGAAATCATTAAGCTTGAAAACATTGAAGCAACGGAAGACGAGCTTAACGAGGAAATTGACAGAATTGCATTGCAATATGGCATTGACAGAGCGCATTTAGAGGGTACATTTACAGGAAGCGAAACAGATCAATTAAAAGATGATATTTGCGTTAGAAAAGCGTTAAAGCTTATAACAGAAAGCGCAGTAGAAGCTTAAACTATATTTTAGGAGGAAAAAATGAGCTTAATCCCATATGTAATAGAGCAAACAAACCGAGGCGAACGTTCTTATGACATTTATTCACGTCTTTTAAAAGACAGAATAATATTTTTAGGCGAAGAAGTTAATGATGTTTCCGCCAATGTTGTTGTTGCGCAGCTTTTGTTTTTAGATGCAGAAGACCCTGACAAAGACATTAATTTATATATTAACAGCCCTGGCGGTGCAATTACCGCAGGCATGGCAATTTATGATACTATGCAGTTTATTAAAGCCGATGTTTCAACAATTTGTGTTGGACTTGCGGCAAGCATGGGTGCGTTTTTGCTTGCAGGGGGCAAAAAAGGCAAGCGTTATGCGCTTCCAAACTCCGAAATTATGATTCACCAGCCATCAGGTGGCGCAAGAGGTCAGGCGACAGACATTCAAATTCACGCTGAATACATTATTAAAATGAAAAAGCGTTTGAACCAGATTTTATCTGAAAACACAGGTAAACCATTTGATGCTGTTGCAGCAGACACTGAAAGAGATTACTTTATGACTGCCGAGGAAGCCTTGAACTATGGTATTATAGACTCGGTAATAAAAAGACAGTCCTAAGTGATGTTTTAAGCTGTATTTAGTA
>CAZJGG010000064.1:0-15995 GCA_964545475.1 uncultured Eubacteriales bacterium
ACATTAATTGCAATTTTAACCATGTTTTTTGTTGGAGGCAGCGCAACTGGTTTTAGCTCAATCTTTTCAGCACTGCTACTTGCTTTGGTAATAGTTTTTGGAATATTTATGACATTTGTAATTTCTAAATTTTTGTCTACAACTATATTAAAGGGAGTTCCATCGTCATTTACGCTGGAGCTTCCGCCGTATAGGCGGCCGCAAATCGGCAAAGTAATTCTTCGTTCCATTTTTGACAGAACACTTTTTGTTTTAGGCAGAGCGGTTTCTGTTGCCGCCCCGGCAGGGCTTATAATTTGGATAATGGCAAATATCACTATTGGAGATCTCACGCTTTTGTCCCATTTTTCAAATTTTTTAGACCCGTTTGCAAAGATTTTTGGGCTTGATGGTGTTATTTTATTGGCTTTTATATTGGGGTTTCCTGCTAATGAAATTGTTATGCCCATAGTTATTATGGCTTATATGGCTAAAGGAAATATTTTAGAAATTGAAAATTTAACAGTTTTAAAAAATTTACTTGTTGAAAACGGATGGACATGGACCACGGCTGTAAGCGTTATGCTGTTTTCGTTACTACACTGGCCCTGCTCCACAACATGTCTTACAATAAGAAAAGAAACCCAAAGCTTAAAATGGACTGCAGTATCTTTTATCGTTCCCACAATTACAGCATTTCTTATATGTTTTATTTTTAATACTATAGCAATTTTCTAATTCGTAGTTCGACGAAAATTATAAAACATAATTTTCGTCGAACTCACGTTATATCACAAAATCATCATTTAATAAATATTTACAACTTATTCATATTTTGTTCAAAAATTACGTCTATAATAAAAACAAATAAAATAATTAAAAGTAAACACTGATTAATTCAAGTCAACTTTTAGCAAGTAAAATTCGTGCAGGAATTATTCAGTGTTTACTTAAATAGAATTATTTAAAGGAGGTTTTTATTATGGATGAATTTAAAAAATATAACCATGAAGAAAATGACGAGATTTCTCGTATATATGATGAGATTGAAAAGGAATTTGGAAGTGCAAGCAGTAACGAGCAAAGCGCTCCTGAAGTTCAGGAAAATGTTACATTACAAGAAAGCGAACCGAAAATTGAACCTGTTTTTGATACTTTTACAGGAATAATTAATACCGTACCTTCACATAATCCCACAGCAGAAACCCCTGTTTTTTACAGCGAAACAATTAAAAAAGATGACATAATAAAAAATGAAAAAAGAAAGTTTAGAAAAATAATTGCGGCGGTTGTTGTTGGTTGCCTTATTACAGGCTCTGTAGGGGGCTACTTAATAGCTTCAAGTTATAAACAAAAAGATTTATCAGTTAAAATTGATAACTCTCAATTAAACACACCGGCTACCGCCGAAAATACGGAAGTAGTAACTAATGACATAACTGTACCAGAAGAATCTACATCAACAACATACTTTAAATCAAGTAATAATAAAATTGACGCAATGCAAATGTCTAATTTGTTCGTAGATGTGGTTAAAAAGGTTGAGCCATCGGTTGTTGCAATAACAACCCTTGAGTCTGCTTCTGCCAACTTTTTCGGTATGCCATCTGAAAGCACAGCATCAGGTACAGGAGTAATTTTCAGCGAAGATGACGATAAAGTGTTTATAATAACTAATGCACATGTAATCAATAGTGCCAGCGCCGTAAAAGTATCAATAATGGAAAGCGACGGAATTAGCGCAAAATTTGTAGGCTCAGACCCTGAGAACGATTTAGCCGTAATCTCTGTTTTAAAATCAAACATTAAAGAAGCTGGTATTGAAAATATAGTCATTGCAGAGTTTGGCGATTCCGACAAATTACAAATTGGTGAATTTGTTTTAGCTATTGGAAACGCTTTTGGGCAGGGTAATTCCACAACATTTGGAATCATTAGCACAAAAGAGAAAGAAATAAAAGTTGGCGAATCAAATGCGCCTCTTAAAGTAATTCAAACCCAAGCAACAATTAATTTTGGTAACTCGGGTGGTCCTCTTATTAATTTAAACGGTGAAGTTATCGGCATAAACACAGCAAAATATTCGCCAATGAACGGAGCCGAAGGAATGGGTTATTCAATCGGTTCAAACAGAGTTATTCCTGTTGTTGATAAAATTATGGGGCGCACAAACAAGCCGTTTTTAGGCATAACAGGCGCAACAATTACCAAGGAAATATCCGAAATGTATGGTTTTCCAGAAGCTGGAGTTTATGTAAACAGCGTTTTTGAAAATTCCAGCGCATCTAACGCCGGAATCAAAAACACAGATATTATTACAACTATAAACGGAGAAACAATGTTTACAATGGAACAGTTATCCGATTATATAAAACAATGTAAAGTTGGGGATACTATTAAAATGGGGATCATTAGAGAAGGCAAAATCCCAATGACTTTAAACGTAACCCTTGAGAAATATCAAGATTTAGAATTTTAATAATGAGCTAACTTCGAGAAATCCTCCTCTCTTTATGCGGAATGCGAAATTTTATTAGCATTCCGCTTTTTATTTCGTATTGTAATTTCAAATTATTATGCTATAATTGTTTTATGGTTTGTATAAATTCTATTTCCGAACTGGAGGAAAACGTATGGATTTTATTGTAAGACCTATTGATTTAGAAAAGGATATAGCTGAAGTTCACCAAATCCGTTTGCAGCCGGATGTTATGAAATATATATTATCTGTTCCGTCGGAGCAAATTGAAACCATTTCAGAAAAAATTTATAGTGCTGTTAAAACGTCACATACGCTTGTTGCCGAAGCAACACATAATGACGGTAGAAAAGAATTAATAGGATTTGTATTTTTGTATCTGGATGAAAATAAAAGAAGGCGTCATTGCGGTTCTATAGGCATATTTGTAAGCAATGATTATTTCAGCAAAGGCGTAGGCTCAAAATTAATGGAAACCATCTTGAACTATGCAGATAACTATCTAATGCTTGTAAGAGTCGAATTATGCGTGGTTTCTACAAATTTTCACGCAATTGCTCTTTATGAAAAATATGGGTTTGTAAAAGAAGGGCTGCTACATAAAGCAAGCATAACAAACGGAAGTTATGTGGATGAGTTTTTCATGTCAAGAATAAACGACAATTTCTAAAAAGAGGTGTATATTGTGGATTATATTATTAGACCTGCAAGTAATAATGATGCTGATGCAGTTTACAATTTATTACATTCAGAAGGTATGCAATATTATTTAAGCGTTATGCCGGATGAAAGCAGAGATTTGTTCAAAGAGAAATTCTATAATGTTAATTCAAATATACTTAAATTTGTCGCAGAGGAAGTTTCAAGCGGCAAAAATATTATAGGTTATGCCGAACTTACAGTAGGAGAATTACGTCTTAGAAACAGGGCTTACTTGTTTATGATAGTAAACCCGGATAATCAAAGGAGCGGAGTTGGCTCTAAGCTTTATGATGTAATTATTGACGTTGCTGATAATTGGCTTAAGCTTGTAAGAATAGAATTTAGCGTTTATACCGATAATTTTAATGCTATAGAATTTTTTGAAAGAAGAGGCTTTGAAAAAGAAGCATTAAAGCAAAAATCCGTTATAAGAAACGGGCAATACATTGATGAATTTATTATGGCAAAAGTGGAGCTTGACTAATGGCAAAAAATAAGTTGTATTTTATTGAAATATTGCGGGCATTTTCAATGCTTTCCGTTGTTTTTCTGCATTCCGCCGCAACGGCTTTGAGAACAGGCATCGGCTCTTTATCCTGGCAGGCAGTAAATTTAATAACTTCACTGCTAACAATAAGCGTTCCGGTGTTTTTTATGATATCCGGCTGTCTACTTCTTTCCAGCGACAAAACAAAAGATTTTGACTATACTTATAAGGTAAGACTGCCTAAGCTTCTTATTCCGCTTTTAGCATGGTCTGTCGTATCCCTTATTAAAGATTTTTTAATAAATAGTCCAAGCCCGGAAAATTTACTGCTGCTATTTCAAAAAATACTGCTTATACCAAAAGGAAGCGTGGCAATACACTTTTGGTTTATGTACACTTTAATACCGTTATATTTAATTTCACCATTTTTAAAATATTTGATAGATGCTTTGCCGGAAAAAGCATTTAATATATTGCTTATTATCTGGTTATCCACCCTTACTGTTTTTACAGTAAGAGGGCTTTTGCCTGATAGTATTGCTCAATACTTAAATATATCTTTCTTAAACAGCATAAATTTTTTAGGAGGATATTTAGGTTATTTCTTATTTGGATACTTTTTATTTATTAAAAAAATTAACATAAGCGATAAACTGCTTATTGTTACATCTTTTGTTTTTGTTGCTCTCATTGCTATAGCAACTTATTTGAAAAGCGCAGCAATGGAAACTTATGTCGAACAGTTTAAATCTTATGTTTCGCTTTATGTTATTATACTTTCTTCCGCTGTTTTTGTTTTAACAAAAAAAATGCCGGAAAATATAAAGTTCGGAAAAAGCCTTTCCTTTATTTCTTCCCTTTCTTTTGGCATTTATTTAATGCATAACGTTGTTATATCAGTTCTAAACAGCAAAGGCTTTTTAGGAACTGATATTTTAACGGTTTTAACTCGATTTGCAATAACAATTCTATTATGCATTATAGCACTGATTTTTGTAACTAGTATTAAACCTATTTGTTACCTGTTTACAGGGATTAGCTACAAAAGCGCTTGCGAAAGTTGCAATTTGTTTTTTTTGTTAAAGTCATTAAAGAAGAACGTAAATTAATATCGTAAATTAATATATAAATGATTTTAAGCATACTATTTTTAACAAATATTTAACTGATGTTATACTCTTGTAAGATGAATAGCTATCTATGTGTTAACATGGATAGCTATTTTTGGTCTTTATTAAATGTGATAGTATAGTTATATTGAATACAGGTTCTTATGTCAACTTTTCTTATGCTTAATAGGAATCATTAAATCAAGCTGGATTAGTTTCCCTGCTTTTTCTTCGCTTGAGAAATAAGTATATGGATTTAAATGCTCTTCCAGACACCCACCCATTCCATCAGGCTCTCTTTCATCATATTCATATTCTGGGCTGTTTCTTACCCATTTGTTAAGAAAGTCCCATTCGTGGAAGTCCCCCATTTTTATACAATGGACAGCGTACAAACCGCCGCAGAATTGCTTTTTTAAAAGCGGCTCAGGCACTTCTATGTCATCAGGAATCGTAATCCAATATTCGTACCCATAAGCTTCATTGTTGCCCGACGGTGTCGGATTGTTAAAACCAAACATTCTAAAATCGGGTTTAACTTTTAAAAGGTTAGTTTTTTGAACAAAATCACAAATAGGTTTTACAGCCATTTCCTCTGGATTTTCCCCGAAATAGTGGCTTGATGCAACAACAATTTGGGGCATGAAAAGAATCCTTACATCACTTAAACTTGTCAACGCTTCATTTGCTTTATTAAGCTCTTCCATTGACCGTTCCTCCTTAAAGTTAATCTTAGAAAGGCTAAGAGCTTCAATAACCTTAAGTATGCGAGCATCTTCTAATAAATCAAGCTTTATATTCTCCTGAATGTTTTGATTAAGGCGTGATATAAAAATCCGCAAAACATCACGTATTGTGCTAAGGGCAGTTATTTCGCCATCAAGTTCCGTTATACTATTTTGGAAAACTTCTATTATACGCATTTGCTCTTCATCTTTAAAAATCAGAGCAATTTGTTTTAATGGAATGCGAAGTTTTCTTAAAACAATAATCTGCTGCAGCCGCTTAACAGCCTTTTCATCATAAATACGGTATGCATAATCATCTTTTCGACAGCTTGATAAAATCCCGATTTCTTCATAATATCGAAGCATCCTTGTTGAAACATTAAAATACTTTGATATTTCGCTAATTGTCATAAAGTTCATAGGCTCATCTCCTTTCATTATTATCTTAAAGGGTGACACAACGTTAAAGTCAAGTGTTTTGCAAGTTGACAAACAATTGTAATTATGGTAAACAGTGTATATAGCTGTTAAAACTGTTTGTATTCAAAATGTTGAGACGGTATTTGTATAACTAATTACGGAGGCGTTTTATGTTTAATTTTTCTACATATTTAATTTACGTTGTAGTAACGGCGTTTACTCCAGGACCAAATAATATTATGTCCATGAGTAGCGCCATTAAGTTTGGCTTTAAAAAGAGCTTGTCCTTTATTTTAGGTATTTTTGCAGGTTTTGTAATTTTAATGCCATTATGTACTCTTTTTAGTGCAACTCTTTTTATGTATATACCTAAAGTCAAAACAGTAATGACATTTATTGGTGCGGCATACATGTTGTACCTTGCTTTTAAAATATGGAAAAACTCATCCGAAATTGAAGCTAAAGATGCTAAAGGGTCGAGCTTTCTTTCCGGAATGCTGCTCCAGTTTGTTAACCCAAAAATATACATATACGCTATTACTTCAATGTCTACTTATATTTTACCGGTTTTTATCTCTCCGTTAGTTTTGTTTGGGTTTGCCATGCTCCTTGCTTTTGTTGGGCTAGCAGGCTGCATTTTATGGGCTCTTTTCGGTGCTGCTTTTTGCAAAGTGCTTACTAAATACAACAAAATTGTTAATGCTGTTTTGGCTTTATTGCTTGTTTATTGTGCCATTTCTCTATTTATTTAACATGAGTTCGACGAGGCCGAAAAGCTGCTTTTTCCGCAAATTGTAGGAATATAATCAAACTCACGTTATTTAATGGCATTTTAAACAGTACACCGATGTGTTGAAATAGACATCTTCCTAAACTCCATGAATTGTAGTGGCTTCAGCTATCATTAAAGCCTTGTCTTCATATTTTTTAGGAAAAGCCATAGAAATAGTCCATCTATAACTAGAGCAATTTAATTATTTTGGAAAAAACATTGATTAATGCCTCAAGTGTTTTTCCGGAATTTGAGGTAATTTTTAAATTGCTCTAATTATTTTACTCAAAGCTTCCTGGCGGATAAAGGGGAAACTTTGAAATAAGCTCTTTCGCTCTTTCTTTACATTCATCCAAAACTTTTTGCTCCTTATGCCCGTTTGCCACGTCGTTCATTATAGAAGCAATCTCTTCAACTTCTTTTTCTTTAAGCCCCCTCTGGGATATACATGTAGTTCCAATACGCACTCCGCTTGTAACAAACGGACCCTCTTCATCAAAGGGAATCATATTTTTATTAACAGTAATGCCTACATAATCCAGGGCAAGTTGAAATTGTTTTCCTGTTAAGCATTTTGGGCGAAGATCTGCAACCAATAGGTGTGTGTCTGTGCCTCCGCTTACAATGCGAAATCCGTAACCGGAAAGCTCTGACGCTAACTTTTTAGAGTTTTTGACAACCTGCTCCATTATGCGGCGGTAATCATCTGATGCCGCATATTTCATAATATACGCTTTTGCAGCCATAGTTGTTAAATGAATTGAGCCTATTGTTCCGGGAAAAACCCCTTTATCTAATGCTCTTGCAAACCGGGATTTGCATAAAATCATGCCGCTGCGAGGGCCGCAAAGAGTTTTTGTTGTAGAGCTTGAAACAAAATCCGCATGAGGAACTGGGCTTGGTAAAACTTTTGCGGCAACAAGCCCAGCTACATGAGCCATATCCACCAATAAATAGGCGTTTACTGATTTAGCAATATAACTCATTCTCTCGTAATCAATTATACGAGGATAAGAGCTTGCACCGGCAATAATCATTTTAGGGCGGCATTCTTTCGCCATATTTTCCAGCTCGCCGTAGTCTATTTGCTCTGTTTCTTTACTAACCCCATAAGAAACGAATTTAAAAACTTTGTATTGAAAGTTAGCTGGGCTTCCATGAGTAAGATGTCCTCCGTGGTCTAAACTCATGCTGAGTATTGTGTCACCTGGATTAAGAATGGAATTAAAAACCCCGTAATTAGCAGTAGAACCTGAATAAACCTGCATGTTAACATGCTCTGCCCCATAAAGTTCCTTTGCTCTTTCGATTGCAAGGCACTCCAATCTGTCTGCCTCTTGAGAACCTGCCTGATACCTTGCACCGGGATAACCTTCTGTTGTTTTGTTTGTAAATATTGAGCCGCTTAATTCAAGCACTGGTAAGGATGCTGTACTCTCTGATGCAATCATTTCAATGTTATGCTCTTGTCGGTTATGTTCTGCCTCAATAATGTCATAAAGTTCCGGGTCTAACAGTTTTGTGTTTTTTAACATAAAAATCCCCCCAAATCTAAAATGCATTCTTTATATTATAGTGAAGCTTTCTTTCAAGAATTAATTATAGCAATTTTGGTTGTAACGTTTAAACGTTACAGTGTTGACCAAGTGTTATCTTTGTTAAAAACAAGAGTTTGCGCATATACATTTACTGGGTAAACAACTTGAACGCTTTGGCTAACTCTGTTTAAATCAATTACCTCTCCCTCTTCAAAATCACCAAAGGCTACCCAATATTCCGGGCGTGGTATAAAGCTGTAAGTAAAGCTAGGCATACATTCAATACCAAATGTTGGACGGTTGGACATTCCGATACCGACTGAAACTCCGTGACAGGGAATAGTTGAGTCTGTGTGTATTTGGAGTTGGCCTTGTATTCCAGGTTTTCCCGGGCTGGTAAACTCATATGCCCCACCAAGGTTAGTAAAGCCTGTAGCATTTTTCGCCAGATTGTTAGGGTCGGCTGGTAAAATTTGATAAGCTTCAAATGATGCTCTCGGCTGTAAAATGCCTGTTTCACTCCAAACAAAACAATGGTCAAGTGTCCACTTGAATTTCACTTGAGTGTCGGGATGACAAAATTTTGCAAGCCATGCCAATGAATATAAATTTTTATTTTTCAGTTGTTCCGGACATTTTTGATATACGCAAAAGCTGCCGCTTAAAGTTGAGTCATTTACTAATTTTAAAGTATATTGTGCAGACATATAAATACACTCCTTATTCTTTTATCCCATATAGGTTTAAGTATATTTTTACAGCGGAGCGTTTAGAAGAATGCTCTGCCTTTAGGGCGTGTTGAATATTGATTAAAAAATTTCAAAACGATGTAAAAACTCCCCTAAATCCGGTCGTTTTTACATCTGAAATTTTCCAAATGAGGATTATTCAACACGCCCCTCCATTGTCATTTTCTGGGATTATACTAATTATACTACATTTTTGAATTCTTGAATAATAAATTAGTGTTTAGTTAGGGTTAATTTTAGACTTTTTAAAAATATATCTATTAACAATTAACTATATATTTTTATAAAAATAACTTTAATACATACTGTAAGGGCGTGATGAGTATTGACTAAAAATTTTAAAAAGGGTTATTCAATACGCCCCATAATAATTACAACATAAAAAATCACTGGAAATATTAATTTCCAGTGATAAGTGGACCACAAAGCTGTTTTATAAAAAGACGAGTAACAGCTTATCTTTTATTATTTAATAAGCGCAAGCTTACTTTGATTGCATTCTCTTAAAGTTTTAGCTTTGGACCATGTGTTATCTTTATTGAAAACTAAAGTTTGCGCATACACATTTACCGGAAAAACAACTTGAGCTGTGGTACTTACTTGGTTTAAGTCGATTACCTCGCCTTCTTCAAACTTGCCAAATGCTATCCAGTATTCTGGGTGAGGTATAAAGCTATAAGTAAAATTAGGTGTGCCTCCAATAGCAAATGTAGGTTGACCAGACATTCCTATGCCGATTGCAACATCATTACACGGAATTGTTGCATCCGTTTGGATTTGAAGCTGTCCTGGTATTCCAGGTCTTGTCGGATTTGCAAATTCATAAGCACCGCCGGCTTTTATAAATCCTATAGCGTTTTTCGCCGGATTTTGAGGGTCAGCTGGTAAAGCTTGGGATGCTTCAAAAGATACCCCCGGCTTTAGAATCCCTGTTTCACTCCAAACAAAGCTATAATCAATTGACCATTTGAATTTCAATTGAGTGCCAGGATGACAAAACTTTGAAAACCATGCCAATGAATATAGGTTTTCATATTTCCCTTGTTCCGGGTCTTTTTGATATACACATACGCTGCCGTTTAAAGTTGAGTCGTTTACTACGGTTAAAGTATACTGTGTTGACATATTAATACACTCCTTGTTTTTTTTATTTTAATAGTTATATAATAACTATTAAAGAACATTTTAATTTGAGACATGCTCCGAAATTTCTGTTATACCACCGTTTTCCTCTGTAAAAATGTATACTGTAGATTCAAACTGGGATTTTTCCACAATAACGGAATACTGGCAAATGGTTTTCCCACTTGTGGATAGTTCTCTTAAAAACTCTTTCCCTCCGTTAATATCATAACAATTTATTTCAGGTGGATTAGATGGGTCTATTTCAACACCCTTCGAGTATAGAAATTCCATTATGTATTGCTTTATTTGCTCCGGCGGTTTTGCCTCTTTATTTAAGACAGCATAACCTTGTTGTTTAGAAACTTTTTCAAGCTCTCTAAGCCTCTTAAATTTTTCTCCATTTCCCATATCATTACTACCTCCTGTATTTTTACAAACAGGGCGTACATCAGAATTTCCGTAGACAACATATTCTGCAAAGATTTTTTGGAAAACAGGGTTATTAATTTCCGTTGAAAATTTAAGCCTTAAATTATGCCGTGCAGCCAAAAGAGCTGAGCTTATGTCATTTCCGTTAAGTATTTCTTCCATAAACATGCTTACAATATAATCGCTGTAATGCATATCTGTGGAGCGGCTATATGTTGTCACTGTGCTTCCTATCATACTCGCTGCTCCGGAAGAAAGGTAGATATTTGCAAGCGGCATGTTCTCTAATGATCTAGGGTTGTAAAGCTGCGCCCCATAACAGGCTCTTTCTAAAAGAACCATGCCTTGACGCACTTTTTCATATAACAATTCTCCTTTTACAGCCTCTGGGTATGTTGTCGGATTCGTGTTGCTTTCTCCGTAAAGGATATTTCTCCCTTTGCATCCATGCAGTATATGGTGATGGACCATTTTAGCGTAAATCCCTTCGTCCCATTTAGGACCATATGGAGGGCTTTGAAATATGTTAAAATTTACTCCATGTTTTTTAAAATAATCCCTTGTAGCATACATAGCCACTGTACGCTGGGTAGTACAAACGTTCCACCAATCTTCGTATAAATTATAATTGCTTGATGCCCAGCTTCCGGCATAATAAAGTGTTTTAATAAAGGCTTCTAAGCCGTACTGCGTTAAAGGTCCGTTTACATCAGGCAAACGAGTTACTCTTCTCACCGGAAGTATATATGAGCTTATTTCCATAGAGTAAGGGGTGTCACAGGCATATGGCAAATCGCTATAAACGGGTTCTGGCATCGTTGCCGACGGAAGTGGGTCATTCAAACGCTGAAATGGCACAATATCATCTGAGCCAAGCAAAACAACCGCTTCTGGCTTGTAATGATTAAAAAGTGCGTCAATCGCATCCTTATTCTGCTTGCAATCGTCTTTGTTAGTAACTTTAGGTAACCCAATCTTGTCTATCTCGTCAAGATACACTAACATTGTGCTCATACCTTTTGCTAACTCAATTTCTACCAATTTCAATATTTTCGCCAATACAATTTCACTTTGTATACCATATTTAGCGTTTATTGCACTTTTATTTGTAATAATTAGCTTGTCCATCTATCAAACCCTCTCTCCAAATTTAAGATGTACACATAATACAACTTGAATATGGAAAAAATCCGGACAGCTTTCCTACTATAGCTATTAGACCTCTTCCGAAACTCCATGCCGCCGTCTTTGCGGCGTATTTTCCGTTTTGACTACGTCAGAGGGAAACGTACATACGGTGCTTAGTATGCCCGTTTCCCTCTTCCTTGCAAAACGAAAAATTTCCTCGCAAATACGACGACAGCTAGTTTCGGAAGAGGTCTATTACCTAATGATATTTCGCAAAAAAATATTAAATATTTAGAACCTGTATTCAATAAGCTGTCGCCCGACTTTGAAAGCCATTATTGAATACAGGTTCTTATTTTTAATTATGTATAATTATCTTTTTATCGATTTCCCATATAACTTCTATAAATTTCAGAAGTCTTTTTATCCCCGGATTTTTCATAATGCAGGGCCATACATTCAAGCAGTTCCATATACCTTAGGTCATAATACGCCTCCCATTGCCCCGCCCATTCGTAGCAGTTTTGATAAAAAAGCAAGCCCCGGTATAGCTCTATAGCCTGTCTGCATGTTTGTATTTCATGTCTATTTTTGTATAATATTTCAAACTCTTCAAGTTCACAATGTATGTGATCCATATTTAAACTGATATGATTTTTGTCCAAACGCAGAGGTATTTTCTCTTTCATGGCTTGTATGCGAACGCTTAACTTATATAAGTTGTTTAATGCTTGTAAAGGTGGGCTATCTGCCCACAGCATTTCAGCAACATATCGTTTTGTTAAAGGTCCTCCGCCTTCACAAGCCAATAACGCCAGCAATTCTTCTTTTTTACTGCTTAACATAAGCGGTGTCCCATTTAAATACATAACAAATCCGCCAAAACATTTTATGTACAATCCGCTTGGTAAAGATGACTTTGGCTCCGATAACATCTTATTTTTTTTCTAGCTTTACTTTTTTGTGCAAAGGAAATAAAGCTATTGCTCCTCCTGCTATTTCGCATTCAAGCAAATCCCCAGGCTTAAGCCCAAAACTTTCTACAACAAATACAGGCAGTGTTACTTGTGACTTTTCTCTAAATCTTATAACCATAACTATCTTCCTTTCTAGAAATATTTTAGTACAATTAATAGATTACATTACTCATGCACATAAAGTCAATGACTAAGTTTACATAAGGTCAACGTTATGGTCTGTCTAAAATCTCCATTCCGGCTTCTTTCCGGCAGATTTTACGCTTGGACTGCGTCAGCCCCAAGCGCCCATACGGCTCTGTGTGTATGAACGTTTGCTGTTACGCCAATATAGGGTTGGCGTTCTCGACAACCGAGAAAACTTACCCAAGAAAGGGGCTTAAGCAATATACAATGATCGCAAAAGTCGTATTATATTTATGAAACGGGCGTAAATTTTTACATATAGATATTGACATTTATCTATATATAGCATATAATAATCATATAGATAGTTATATATATGATTTTATTTTAGGAGGGGTGATATGAAACATTCTTATGCTGAATACGCTCTATTGTTTAAAGCACTTTCAGATGAAACAAGGCTAAAAATTGTCAACATGCTTTCAGGCGTTGAGTTATGTGCATGTAGTATCCTTGAGGAATTTAACATTACACAACCGACCCTTTCGTACCATATGAAGATTTTAATGGAGTGCGAATTAGTAAAAGGAAGAAAAGCAGGCTCATGGATGATGTATACACTTAACATTGAAAAAACCCGGTCTATGATTGATTTGCTCAATGAAGCCAATGTTACAAAAAGTGTGCCTGAGAACCAAAATGAAAAATGCAATAATAAAATTAGAAAAGAGGAAGTTATTATGAGTAAATTAGAAATTTTTGATCCTGCAATGTGTTGTTCAACAGGTGTATGCGGACCAAGCATAGACCCGGAATTATTGAGAATTGCAACTGTTATCAATAGCTCAAAAGAAAAGGGAATTGATGTTATGCGTCACAACCTTTCCAGCGAACCGCAAGACTTTATAAGCAATAAAGTAATTGGGGAGATATTGCAAAAAGAAGGCGCAGATATTTTACCTGTTACATTATTAGACGGAGAAGTAGTTAAAACTAAAGAATACCCAACTAACGAAGAGTTTTCTAAATGGCTAAATATTGAGATAGAGACTAAACAAAATAGTGATAATAATAACGATGGTGACTGTTGTTCCGGCAAATGTTGCTGTTAGGAGTTGACACATATGTATCCAAAATTTGACTTAGGCAAATTAGACCTAACCAAATATTTATTTTTTACCGGTAAAGGCGGCGTAGGCAAAACGTCTACAGCTTGCGCCGTTGCTGTTAATTTAGCTGATAATGGAAAAAAGGTTTTGCTTATCAGTACAGACCCCGCCTCCAACTTACAGGACGTTTTTAACACCCAACTAACGGGAAAGGGTGTTCCAATAGAAGGAGTAAGCAACCTTGTGGTTGCTAACCTAGACCCTATGGAAGCAGCTCGGGATTATAGGGAATCTATAGTTTCTCCTTACCGCGGAAAGTTGCCTGACAGTGTAATTGTAAACATGGAAGAACAATTATCCGGCTCTTGTACTGTGGAAATAGCCGCATTCGACCAGTTTTCACATTTTATTACAGATAAATCTACAGAAGAAGAATACGACCATATTATTTTTGATACAGCACCTACAGGGCATACACTACGAATGTTGCAGTTACCGTCTGCATGGAGTAATTTTATAAGCGAAAGCACTCATGGCGCATCTTGCCTAGGGCAGCTTGCCGGGCTTGAAGATAAAAGAGAAATGTATAAATTTGCTGTTGATAATTTAGCGGATTCAATTAAAACAACTCTTATTCTAGTTTCAAGACCAGAAAATACTCCTTTGTTAGAAGCTGAACGTTCCAGTAATGAATTAAAGGATTTAGGCATAAACAATCAGTTGCTTATTATAAATGGTATTTTAGAGAGCGGAACTGATGATATATCCAACGAAGTATATAAAAAGCAACAAAACGCAATAAAAGCAATGCCGGAGGGGCTTAAAACTCTGACCACTTACACACTGCCTCTGCGCTCATACAATATTTTAGGCATTGAAAACATCAGAGCATTTTTTAACACAGATAAAATTTCAAATAATAGTGGTACGAAATATCACGTAGATTTAAAACCATTTAACACCCTAATTGACGATATTCATTTATCATCCAAAAAGGTTATTTTTACAATGGGTAAAGGTGGAGTAGGTAAAACCAGTGTTGCCGCCATAATTGCGTTAACCCTTGCCGAAAAAGGCGTAAAGGTGCATTTAACTTCTACAGACCCAGCCAATCATTTAAAATACGTAATAGAAGGAACACGCAACATCACTTTAAGCAAAATTGATGAACAGGAAGAATTGTTAAAGTATCAAACAGAAGTATTAAACATGGCTCGTGAATCAATGAATGAGAGTGACATTGCATATATCGAGGAAGATTTACGTTCTCCATGCACTCAGGAAATTGCAGTTTTTAGAGCTTTTGCAGAAATAGTGGATAAAGCAGAAAATGAAGTTGTTATTATAGACACAGCGCCTACGGGTCACACCCTGCTGTTACTGGATTCTACACAAAGCTATCATAGAGAAGTAGAACGGACAAAAGGCGAAATCCCTATTTCAGTACAAAGGCTTTTACCAAGGCTGCGTGATGAGCAGCAAACAGAAGTTATTATTGTAACTCTGCCAGAAGCCACACCTGTTTTTGAGGCGAAGCGTTTAAAAGAAGACTTACACAGAGCCGGAATAAACAATAAATGGTGGGTGGTAAATCAAAGCCTTTCCTTAGTGGAAACTGATAATCCTATTTTAAAATCTAGAGCAGAAGCAGAGAAAGAATGGATAAAAAGAGTTGATGAAATCAGTAACCACAACGTTTCCGCAATACCTTGGAGCAAAGATACCTCCATTAATAGTATAAAGAGCAGCCTATAGCGTTTTGATAAACCAATGAACGGCAAGGGTTGTCGACAGCCTACAGAACGCATTCAATGCGTTCCCTACAAAATGGCATTGCACAAACGAAAAAAGCGATTATAAATATTGGCTGTCGACAACCTTTGTTGGCAGCTAATTTTTTGTTATAATCGTTAATTTCTTTGGCGCAATGCCATTGGGAACGCAGAACGCATACAATGCGTTCCCTACAAATCTATTTTTAAAAAGGCATAAAGGAACATTAGAATGACATATTATAGGGAACGCATTGTATGCGTTCCACAGGTTGACAACGACCATTGTCGACAACCTGAGCAGATGGCGTCCTGTCATCTGCTTTTTCTGTTTTATATTTTTTTATGCAAAAGTATGCTTATAGA
>CAZJGG010000065.1:0-5449 GCA_964545475.1 uncultured Eubacteriales bacterium
ATTAAGAGTCAGTTGCTCTACCAACTGAGCTAAAGGTGCGTTACATATAAATAATATTAAGCTCGAATAACATTATTGATTATAGTTGATTTAAGTGGGTTTGTCAACGGTTTTATGAAAGGGTTGTAAAATTTTTTATACATGTAAAATCTACATGTTATTAAAAAAGCTGTAGAAAACGTATTTATTGCCGTCAATTATGCTGTCAAAAAATAGATTAGAGCAATTTGACAAAACATTGACAGGTGTGGAGCAGGAACAGCAAACGATTCACCGCTGTTCCTGCGAACATAGCTGTTTATGTTTTTGCAAATAGCTATATATGTGTATTTTTTATTTACATATTTTGGTTATGTATGATAATTGGTAAATGAAAACATAATAAAATCTGTGAGAAGGTGTGTAGTGTTGGCTGATTCTACTGCTTATAAATTAGTATTAAGCACTGAAGTATAATAGAACAAAATTATAATGATATTAGAGAAGAAACTGTTGAAAAGGATATAGACATTACGCAGAAACATTACGACAACATAATATCAATTATTTGGGAATACATAATAACTAATGCACTTTCTTCAAAAGACGAAAAGTTTTATATAATAATTTTTGTTTGTTTATTAGATTGAAAAGTATTATTGTATGTAAAAAAAGCAGGGCTAAGTAGTACTCCCTGCTTTTTTATATGACGATAATTATATACATGATACAAAGACTTATACGATAATAACTTTTGATTTATAGACAGTGTATTTTGTAAAGTAAAAGTGTAGCACCCCAGTCAATGTTTTGTCAAATTGCTCTACCTCTTCAAGTATGAACGTTCGCCGATTCCTTGCAACAAGAATTACTCAACACGCCCCTTAGAAAACTCAAGATTTGTGGTAATAATTAAACTTTTTCGTTCATAACAATCGGCAATGCCCTTCATAAGCTTAACGATAGTTCCTTGCTTTTTAGCATCAACATGTTCATTCACAGGGGCAGCAGCATAGGGTTTCGCTTCCTTGAACTACGCCAATTCCACATATGTGCGCTACTTATTAATCAAAGAAAAAACTGCATTTCTTAATTCTTCCTCGTCTTCCTCACTTTTGGCAATCTCAATTATGTTATTTAAATCTGCCATAAAACTTTTTTCATCATTGATTTTACTTTTTACAACAGATATTTTTTCATGTAGCGTTTTATCAACGGTTTCATAATCAAAAAACAATTCCTCTGTCAGTTTTTCCCCGGCTCGTAACCCGGTAATTTTTATTTCTATGTCAACATTAGGCTCTAAACCGGACATTTTAATTAAATCGCATGCCAAATCATATATTTTTATCGGCACGCCCATGTCAAGAACAAAAATTTCCTCGCCTTTTGCAAGCGCTCCTGCCAAAAGTAAAAGTCTTACAGCTTCTGGAATTGTCATAAAATACCGTTTAATGTCTTTATGAGTAACAGTAACCGGTCCACCGGCTTCAATTTGCTTTTTAAACGTTGGAATAACGCTTCCCACAGAACCAAGGACATTACCGAACCTTACTGCACTAAGCTCACAGCCTTTGCCGTCAGTATTAGCCACAATAAGTTCCGCAATGCGCTTTGTTGCCCCCATAATATTCGGCGTGTTTACCGCTTTGTCGGAAGAAATTAAAACAAACTTTGACACATCGTTTTGAATACAACAGTTAATAACGTTAATTGTTCCTAACACATTGTTTTTTATAGCTTCAAATGGGTTAATCTCCATCATTGGCACATGTTTGTGGGCGGCGGCATGGTAAACAATGCTTGGGTTATAGTCAGACATAACCATTTCCAGCCTTTTAAAATCCCTTATAGAGCCTACGCAAAGTTTATATAAATCGGTAGGGTATATTTGCTTTAGCTCCTCATTAAGCTCAAAAAGACCGTTTTCGTTAATATCAAAAATTACAAGAAGCTCACAACCATATTCCAAAATCTGCCTGCAAAGTTCCGAGCCTATGCTTCCTGCGCCCCCTGTTACCATAACGGTTTTGCCTTTTATAAATCTTTTAGCAATATGCATGTCCGCCTTATAGGCATCTCTTGATAATAAGTCTTCGAGAGTAATTTCTTTTAAAGATATTTGGTTACCATTTAAATATTCATCAATTTCTATAACATTTTGAAACATTTTTATAGGCAGCTTCGTTTTTGCGCATTTTAAATATATTTCGCTTAGCTCATCCTTTGTTGCGGAGGGAATGGCGATTATTATTTCGTCCGCTTTATAAGATTTACAAATTTTATCAACTTCCGATAATTCACCAACAACTAAAACACCATAAATTTTAAGCCCAATTTTTTTATAATCATCATCAACAATAGCTACAGGCGTAAGCTTTTCGTCAATATATTCCGTAAGCCGCTTTATAACCATAGCTCCTGTGTTGCCTGCTCCAATAATAACAACTCTGCGCATTTCCGAGGAGTTTTTAAGCTTCATAGCGTTAACCCAGCGCATAAACCTGGCAGTGCTTCGTATGCCGGTTGTCATTAAAAACAGTAAAACACCAAACATTACCGATATTGAGCCGGAAACTGTAAGCGGAGTTGCATATTTTATAATAAGCAAAGCACAAACTGTAAGCACACAAACCAAAACTTGCTTAAAAACTGACTCAAACCCAATATACATCCAAAGGCTTGAATAACACCCTAAAATTATACTGAAAAACACAACGCCGAACATGGAAATTGATATTGCCGCAAAAATTGATGTTACAGCTTCTTGAGGGATTTGCCCGTCATACCTTAATAAAGCAGCTAAATAAAAAGCGATTACAACTATAATTAAATCTCCGAAAAGATATATTAATTGACGAAATTTCATTTGTTATCTCCGTTTCCAAGACTATTAGAGCAATTTGACAAAACATTAACAGGTGTGGAGCAGAAAAAGCAAACGCTCCACCGCTGCTCCTGCGAACATAGCTGTTTATGTTTTGCAAATAGCCATATTTCAATGTGATTATAACATGTACTTTTATAAAATTCCACAATTAAATTATATACTTGCATTTATTAACAAAAAAATGTAAAATATTCAAGTAAGCACTGATTAATCCAGTGCAGGAATTATTCAGTGGTTACTTAACAACAAGGAGTGTGTAAAATGTATAAAAAACTTGAGTTAAACAAACAAATCGTATGGCTTGCACCAATAATTCTTTTGCTTGGCGTTATGCCGTTGATTATGCATGAGGACTACATCTCATTAAGCAAATCCGCCGAAATCTATTTCAGCAACCCCTACGATTTGTATACCGCAGTAAAGTCGAAATTTATTATCTTTTTAGGTGTTTTATCTCTTTTCTTTCTTTATTTATCTAATTTTATAAACAAAAAGAGGCTAAGCGAATTTAAAAAAGATTATACCTTTTTTGCCCTAGCTGTTTATATAATTCTGGCGCTTTTATCTTCAATATTTTCAGCGTTTCCTGATATTGCGTTTTTTGGCGTTCCTAATCATTATGAAGGATTTTTAATAATTTTTTGCTATTTCATCTTTTGGTTTACAGTATATATTCAGCTTGAAAACGAAAACCAAATAAAATGGCTTATTTATTCCGTGTACTTTTTTATATCAATATCATTTATTATTGGTGTTTCCCAGTTTATAGGCAAAGATATTTTAATATCGGACTTCTTGCGCCGTTTTATTTTGTCTAAAGCATCTCTTGAAAACACCAGCGGTTACGTAGCCTCTGTGCAACTTAACCGCATTTACTTAACGCTGTTTAACCAAAACTACGTCGGAAGCTTTATGAGTATGGCTTTTATAATTTGCTTCTGCCTTTTCATATTTGCAAAAGATATGAAAATGAAAGTTTTACACGGGGTTTTCAGCGTATTTTGCTTTTTTATGGTTATAGGTTCAACTTCAAGGGTTGGTTTTTTTGCAATTTTTGGTGCAACCATTTTTGCTTGTGTTATTTTATTTAGAAGAATAACAAAAAACTGGAAATCAACTGCTATTTTATTTTTAACATTAATTATTACCCTTTTTGCAATGGACGGATATTTAAATCATGCCATAATTGACAGGCTTAAACCAATATCTAAAAACGAACCAACAGCGACTGAAATGCCTACTGTAAATGAAAATACAGCCGAAGCCCAGCTGGAAGAAAATCAGCAGTTAATTCAATTGGAAGGTTTTGATGAGCCAATGCCATACCAAAAAGAGATTAACTCTTTTTCAAGCGGTTCAAAGCACTTTTCAGTTCTTGAAAACAAGTTTACTTATAAAGAAGAATCCTTGGGCGGAGAATTTATTATTGAATACGTAGACGGCAAGCTTAGGTTTTTTGACGAAAACGGCAAAAATTTTGAAACATCAAATGTTGAAGGAAACGCATTCAGTGTAAGAAAACATAATTTACAGCCTTTTGAAGTTTATGAAAATCTTCCTATAGTTGTTTTGAAATTTACTCAAAACGGAGAAATGATTAATGTAAGACTAAAACATGGAAAATTCAAATTCCCGGTTTACGGAGAAGAACTATTGACAATTAAAAACGTAGATTCACTTGTAATTCCAAAAACAATAAACGATTTCAACTTTGAAGACAAAAAAGCTACAATTTACGCCGATAAAGTCTTTAATATAGAAGTTGACGGGCAGACTGTTAAATTTACTGATGATAAAGGTGAAGAAATTGACTTTGTGTCCCAGTATAACGAAAAAACATTTTTCATGTCTTCCCAGGGATATGAAGGCTTTGTAGTTTTTTGGGATACAAAAAATTTAGTTATTTCTGCATATAACCCAGTCAAATTTGCTTATGAGAATGATAAACTGCATTTGCTTACAGACACAGGCAAAAAGCTTTCAAGCTCAAAACCTGAAATTTTTCCTGCATTTAAAGGCAGAGAATCAATGTTTTCAAGCAGAGGGTATATTTGGGGATTATCCGCACCTCTTTTAAAAGAAACCATATTTTTAGGAAAAGGTCCGGATACATTTATGTTTTATTTTCCTCAATACGACTACGCAGGGAAAATACAAAACTTTGGAACACCTTTAATACTTGTGGATAAACCCCACAGCAACTATTTGCAAATTGCTTTAAACACAGGCATTTTGTCCTTAATTGCCTTTTTAGGCGCTATAGCTATATATTTCTACAATGCGTTTAAAATTGGCAGAAAAATCGGGCTTGATAACGACTTAGTGAAATATAACGTATGCTTTATATGTGCAATGGTTGCATATTTAATCGCCGCATTAATAAACGACTCTGTTGTTTTTGTAACTCCGCTTTTCTGGGTGCTTCTGGCAATGGGATGCGCTGTAAACAGAGAGCTTAATAAATTAACGTGATTATAGTCGTTTAACTTTTTCAAATTCACGCATTCAAATAAAAGGGTTAGTTCCATCTTAGAGCCTGTTCAGAATTTCGCTTTTAATGGATTTTTAAGCAAATATTTT
>CAZJGG010000065.1:5549-15399 GCA_964545475.1 uncultured Eubacteriales bacterium
ATAAAACATTAGCTCGCCTTTAGTTCAAGCCTCAGTCTGTCTGAAATTAAAGCAATAAATTCGCTGTTAGTTGGTTTTCCCTTATGGTTGTTAACGGTGTATCCAAAAATACTGTCTATGGCATCAACCTTTCCTCTGCTCCACGCCACTTCAATTGCATGGCGGATAGCTCTTTCAACTCTGCTTGGTGTTGTATTGCATTTTTTTGCAATCGACGGGTAAAGTTCCTTCGTGATGTAATTTAAAACGTCTATGTCTTCAACGGCCATCATTATAGCTTCACGCATATAGTGATAACCCCTGATATGTGCTGGAACGCCGATTTCATGCAATATATTTGTTACTTTTGCTTCAAGGCTTATTGTATTTAGTGTTTTTGCATTTTTACTGGAATCCATAAAACAATTATTTAGTTTTGAAACATTAAACTGTCGAATCCTTGATACCAAAGATTCCATATCGAAAGGTTTTGCCATGTAATAAACTGCTCCAAGCTCCAGTGCCCTTTGCGTAACTTTCTCTTGATTCATAGCAGACAGCATAATGCAATAAGGAGACTTGTCCAATCCAATTTCCGTATTTATTTTTTCTAAAAGCCCTAAACCGTCTAAACGAGGCATAATTCCATCTAAAACAACTACATCCGGCGAACTCTCTTTAATTTTTGTGTAAGCTTCTAGTCCGTCGTTTGCAATTCCTACAATCTCCATATCACCGAGCCTTTCCAAATAACTTACTAACACATCGCAAAAGTCCTTGTTATCATCCGCCAAAAGCACTTTTATTTTGTCATCAACCAAACAAATCCCTCCAATATTTAATGTTTAATTACCATTATTTTCTATAATTGGGTTTATTAACCAACTAAGTGAAATTATATTACAAATCATTTCGTAAATCAAGGGGTTTGGATAAAAAAAAAACGCTATTTTATGCGGTTTCTACAGCAATATAATAAATTACATTACAATTTGTATACATTTCCTTTACATTTCATTATAAAATGACAAAAATACCGTCACCTTTTGTCATAATTTGTATACAGGTTTTAACTTGTTTACGACAAAATATTATTGAATTTTATAGGACATGCAATTATTATAATAAAAAGACATTTGGAGGGAATTGATGTGATTAGCTTTACAAAAGAAGACAGGGCGTTAGTTGTAAAAATAGACGGAGATATAGACCACCATACATCTATAGAAATGAAAGACAAAATAGACGATGCTTACAAGAAAATGCGAGCCAAAAATATTATTTTTGACTTTACATCTGTTTCATTTATGGATAGTTCCGGCATTGGAATGGTAATCGGTAGGTATAAAAATGCAAAACAGCAGGGCGGCCAAGTTTTTGTCATAAACGTTAACAGCCATTTATCTAAGATTTTTGAAATTTCAGGCTTGCCAAAATTAGTCCGCACTTGCAGTTCTCTCGATGATGCGTTAAGCACTAAACGTCCAATTAATTAAAGGAGGCATTTTTATGAAACCTGATAATGAAGTATATATGGAAATAGACAGCCTTTCACAAAACGAAAGCTTTGTGAGAATTGCTGTTTCCGCTTTTATATCGGAACTTGACCCTCTTGTTTCGGAAGTTGTAGACATAAAAACAGCCGTTTCGGAAGCAGTAACAAACGCTATAATCCACGGCTATGAAAACAAAGAGGGCAAAATTTACATAAGACTTTTACTTCAAGACAACGAATTAACAATTAATATCAAAGACAACGGCGTAGGCATAGAAAACATAGAAAAAGCAATGGAGCCGTTATATACATCAAAACCCCATCTGGAGCGGTCTGGTCTTGGTTTTACCGTTATGGAGTCTTTTATGGACAGTATTTCGGTTGTATCCGAAAAAAACAAGGGCACAGAAGTTACAATGTCTAAAAAAATAAGGCGCAGTAATGTTTGATATTTATTGTAAGTACAACAAAATTTCATTGTATCGAATTTACATTATTTACTGGTATTGCATGGGTTTTAAGGAGTGAGGGAATGGACAGGACGCTAATGCTTATTCAAGAAGTTCAGCAAGGCAACGAGCATAGCAAAGAAACTCTTATAAAAGAAAATGTGGGGCTCATTTGGAGCGTTGTAAAGCGGTTTACAGGCAGAGGATACGAAGCCGAAGACCTTTTCCAAATTGGGGCAATTGGGCTTCTTAAATGTATAAACAAATTTGACCAACGTTTTGAAGTTAAGTTTTCTACTTATGCCGTCCCAATGATTATTGGCGAAATAAAAAGATTTATTCGTGACGATGGCATGATAAAAGTGTCAAGACCCCTTAAAGAAATAGCAATAAAGGCAAAATACGTTCAGGAAGAATTAACAAACAGAAACGGCGTGCCCCCTACCCTCACCGAGCTTGCCAACGAATTAAATGTTAACATGGAGGATTTGGTGGTCGCTCTTGATGCTTCAAAAGAAGTGGAATCTCTTTATTCCACAATACATCAAGGGGATGGCGGCGCAATATGCCTTATAGACAAGCTTGACCAGTGCGAAAACGGCGGCGGCGATATGGTTGATTCCATAGTTCTTAAAGAAATTATATCAAAATTAAAACCAAAAGAACGGCAAATTGTAATGATGCGTTATTTTCATGATAAAACCCAAACGGAGGTGGCAAAAGAAATCGGTGTATCCCAAGTTCAAGTTTCCCGCATTGAAAAAAAGGTCTTGAAAACCTTGAGGGAAAGTTTGGAAAACTAATAATAGAGGGGCTGTATTACAATCGATATTGTATGCAGCCCCTCTATTATTAGTTTTAGACCAACGCCCGTTTCATAAATCACAGTGTCTATGTATTATACAATGTATTATACATTAAAATGTGTAATGCAATTATTATAAAAATCAAAGAAAAGAAAACGTATTTAAACTTTCTATTTAAGAAGAATCTTTTATTTAATTTTTTACTAAAACAATAAAATAATATATATATGGCGAAATAAATAATAAATGGCGAAAGGCTAAAAAACAGCAAATTTATTGACCTTTGAGTATTCATAAGCAGAAAAAACAACGAAAGAAACAGTGTTATTAATAACCCAACTATTGGCTGGTAAATAATAAATGTTTTGAAATTTTGATTTACGTCAATATCTCCTTTTTTGCACTGCTTATGTTCAATATTACCTTCATTATTAACCATTTACCATTTCCCCCTCTTTAATGCGCTTTGCATAAACCAAGAAGCGTAAAAAATCCGCTTTAATTTATACCCATTAATGGCTTTTTATAATAGCAGATGCCAGCGCAACTGCCTGAGTCAGCGAACCTAAAATCAAAAGTGCTAAACCGGTATATATTGCAGCAATTAGTTTTCCTGTTTTTCCCATTCCCGGCAAAACCTTAAAATTCTTTTCAATTAATACATTTTTTTCTTTAAGCATTTTGTAAAACCCATCTACACCCACCGGAGACACAAACCCTAGCCGCCAAAACGGAATAAAAAAACAGTGTTTTTCTTCCTCTGGGTAATAGAGGTAACAGCCTTTTTTGCTTAAAACAGCCTTGTTTACAGCGGTTAAGTCTACGCTTTTCTTTTTACTTAAAATAATATTGTGATAAACCGCCTGAGTTTCGTCATACATAACGTAAAAAAGCTTGTAGCCTATAAAAAAGAAGGCGCAAACAACAAAGTAGATAATATACAAAACAATTGTAGCGGTGTAATTAAAGTTATCTGCATAACCGTTTATATTATAAATCATTACTTCCGTTATAATTACAAACCTTGCAACTAGCAGAAGCGCAACAAGAATTAAAAAAACTTGCTTAGACATAGACGTGTAATAATACTGTATTTTTTTCATTTGTTTTCTCCTCGTAAAATGGATTTCTCTCTGTTGCATACCATTTTACATTTCCTCAGTATAATTGTAAAGCGAAAATTTCTTTGTGCATATTGTATATTTTATCATCAACATTCCCTATGGCAACTCTTCGCTCTTGACAATCTTTCATAAACATAATATAATATGTTCTCAATCAATGACTCAAATTACATAAATGCAGTACAAAACTTTAATTTGTGGAGGTGCGTTAGCAAAAATCGATTTGCATTTTAGTTAATTCTTCAACAAAAATCAACACATGTAAATCTATTTGGGAGGTAACTTAGTTATGATTAATTACATTTGGGTAGGGCTTGTAGTCATTGCCGTTATTGCAGGTATTTTTACTGGCAATATAGTAGCTGTGCAAGAGGCTCTTTTTAATTTTGCCGGTATAGCTGTTGATATCGTTATCGGGTTAATCGGTGTTATGGTATTTTTTACAGGCTTAATGTCTGTTATGGAAAAGGCTGGCTTATGTGAAAAACTTGGCAAAGCAATAAGCCCTGTTATGAAACTTCTTTTCCCAGACGTTCCTTCAGACCACCCTGCAATGAGCTCTATGGCACTTTATTTTGCCGCTAACATCTTAGGTATCGGTAACGCTGCAACACCTTTCGGCTTAAAAGCAATGTCAGACTTACAAACATTAAATAAAACAAAACATATCGCTACAGATGCACAATGTATGCTTCTTGCTATTAGTACAACTTCAATTACATTAATTCCTGTAACGGTTTTAGCGCTTCGTTCCGCTGTTCAAGTTGAAGGCACATCTGAAGTTGTGGGTCCAATCATTCTTGCAACAACTATTTCAACTATTGTAGGCGTTGGTGCAAGTTTAATTTTATCCAAAACAAAAAGATTCAAGCTTGAAAATATAATTGAAAAAGAAAGAGTTGCGGGAACATTGGAAATTAACGAGCACTACGTTGGCAATGACCCGATCCAACTTAACTAAGCGGAGGGAAAATATATGGCAGCTGTTTTAAATACAATTTCAACTTATGCAATTCCGTTAATACTTCTTTGTATTCCGTTATATGCTCTTATTAAAGGCGTAAAGGTTTATTCTGTATTTACAGAAGGCGCAAAAACAGGTCTTAGCACAGCATTTATGATTATACCTTATTTGGTTTGTATGCTTTGCGCTGTTGGTATGTTCCGTGTTTCCGGCGCAATGGATATGCTTGTAAACTTAATTAGCCCTGTAACAAACTTAATCGGCTTACCAGGCGAAGTTTTACCAATGGGTATTATGAGATCCTTCTCTGGCGGCGGCGCAGAAGGCATGATGAGCGATTTGCTCGCTACATATGGAACACAAAGCCAGATAGGCAGAATCGCTTCTGTTGCTCTTGGCTCAACTGAAACTACATTTTATGTTATCGCAGTTTACTTCGGCTGCGTAGGTATTACTAACGTTAGACATTCAATTATCGCGGGCTTGCTTGGAGACTTAGCTTCTTTAGTTGCCGCAGGGGTAATTGTAAATATAATGTGGTTTTAAAATAAAATAAGCTCTAAGAGGCTGTTTAGAATCTCGCTTTAGGCGTATTTTTGAGTGATTTTTTTGTTAGGCAAGGAAGCGTGGAACGTTCATACTGAACAAGGTATGGGCGTTTCACGCTGACGTAGTATAATGAAAAAATAACCAAAAATACGGCTGAATGGAGATTCTAAACAGCCTCTAAATATTTTTGAAAGGATTTTAACCCGACTTAAAGGTTAAAGTCCTTTCTTTTGTTTGATTAATTGGTATTTATATGATAAAATGTGAAATATTATATTATATATATTTGACAAATGCAAAAGGAGTTTGTTATGTACAAAAAATTCACTATTTTTACCATAATTCTATCATTGTTATTTACTTACCCGGCGTTTGGTGAAGTGATAGCACCTGAGCCTGATGCCGCTCAAGCTTTTGCTACAGCCGTCGGAGATGACTTGCCGGTTTCCCGAGCGCTTGTGGCAAAAATGCTTTCCCTCGCCCACAACGACTTAAACGCAATTATAACTTACGACCGGGAAATTTCCTTCTCTGATACATCATACGAAAAATGGTACGATAAGTTTATTAATGCGGCTTTTATAAGCGGTTTAATGCAGGGTACAGACGGAAAATTTATGCCGGAACAGCCGATTACATTACGACAATCACAAATCCTTTTGGACTCCTTAGATCCTAAAAATCCGGTTAAAATTAAAATAACTGATGAAACCGCTAACAAACCTATTTCCTACGCCCTTTGGGTTACGCTATACAAAAAACATCTTGAAAACATAAGCGGAGATAAAAAATTAAAAGATGTTTTTAATATTGACGAGCGAGTATTTGTTGTTTTAGCCACTCCGGATAACAACAACAAGCTTACAGGCTTTAATATGATAACAGATAAAGGTCCTGTAACATATGAAGGGCTTAACATGAAGCCTTATATTGACAAATCCATTCGAGTTTTACAAAAGGACGGGGATGTAATAGCAATTTTAGCTATCGAAGACAATTCGCCCACAATTGAAAACGCATATATAGTAAATGCTGATACAACATCAATAACAATTTTTTCCGGCGGCGCTGAAAGAGCTTATAAATATACAAAATCACCTCAAAACAGCGCAGGAAAAATATGTGATATCACAATAAACGGCGAAAACGCAAGCAAAGTTGTTTTATACGAGCCAAAAATGAACGATGTTGTTAAAATGACAAACCAAAAAGAAATTGAATTTGAAAATAAAGGAACTATACCATATTCCGAAAATATTAAAGTATATTCAACTTCAAGCGGCAATGTAAAATGGAAAGCTTTAAAAGACTGGGTGGTTGGTTACGACTTAGGCGACTTTATTTTAAAAGACGGAAAAATAATTGCAGCAGTTATGAAAAAAGCCCCTCCAACTGATAAAATGCGAGTTGCTATTAATATTAACGGCTTTAAAGGCCTTAACCATGATAATGTAACATTTACCTCCTCTGGCAAATTTACAATGAAAATCGGCAGTAAAGCAAAAACATTTAATCCCGGAGAAACTCTTGACGTTAAAAAAGAGCTGGGAAGCTCTAAAACCAGAATGTATATTTCCCCTGTTTCAACCGGTGGAACAATTGCAATTTCCAGCATAAAACGGGAATGGCCTCAAAACCAAAGCCCTGCTTTCAGAGGGGTATTTGAAGTTTCTCGCAACGAAAACGGTAAATACAACGTAGTTAACGAAGTTAATATAGACGATTATTTATACGGCGTTGTGCCTAGCGAAATGCTAACAGCGTATGGCGTAGAAGCCGCAAAGGTTCAAGCCGTTACAGCAAGAAGTTATGCAAAAAACCAAATACTTGCTAACCGCTTCCACCAATACGGTGCAACAGTTGACGATTCCGTTAGCAGCCAGGTCTACTTACGCATACCCGAAACAGACGTTTCAATAAAAGCGGTTAATGAAACCAAAGGGCAATGCCTAACTTACAAAGGCGAGCCTATAAGCGCTAACTTTTTCTCCACTTCTTCAGGGGTTACTGCTAACGGCGGCGAAGTTTGGGCAGATTCGGTAACAAAACAGTTCCCTACTGTTACTCATGAATATTTAAAATCCGTAAAGCAATTTGAGGGCGACAAATACGGAGATTTAAGCAAAGAGGAAAATGCGGCGGCGTTTTTTAAAGCAAAAGATATAAACGCCTTTGATTCAAGCTTTCCGTGGTTTCGCTGGAGCGTAACAATGACAGGAGCGGAAATTGCGGCAACAATAAACGCCACAATTAAAGGCCGTTACGACATTTCACCACAACTAATTAAGACTTTACAGCCAAACAACACCTACAGAAGCCGCCCAATTTCCACAATCGGAGATTTAGTTGATTTAGAAGTAACAAAACGGGGCGAATCCGGAAATATCATGGAAATGAAAGTAACCGGTACAAAAGCGACGGTTAAAATAATGACTGAATATAACGTCCGTGCGCTAATAAAACCAAGCCAGCAAATAAAGGGCGCAAAACCTATAGTAACAACTAAAAAAGACGGCTCAACAAACAACAACTACTCAATAATGCCAAGCGCTTTTTACACAATGGATAAAAAGACAAATGGAAACGGCGTTGTAACTAGTGTAACATTTTACGGCGGAGGTAACGGTCACGGCGCAGGCATGAGCCAAAACGGTGTAAAAGGAATGATAGATAAAGGTTATACCTTTGAAAAAATATTACAGCACTATTACCCCGGAACAGAAATCTCTAATTTACAATAAATAGCATACAAATGCAGAATATTTTAATAAGTCGCTACGAATAATAAATTCATGATATTACGATTTTTAATTTATGGATTTATCGGTTGGTGCATGGAGATTATTTGGACAGGGTTTCATTCTTTCCTGAAAAAGGACTATAAACTTACAGCCAACACATCAATTTGGATGTTTTTTATATATGGGCTCGGCATTTTTTTAGAACCTGTTTGCGATTCATTAAATCCGCTTCCGGTTATTTTTAGGGGAGGTGTATATGTCGTTTGTATATTTACTGTTGAATATATAACCGGTGGACTATTGAAAAAAGCAAAAATTTGCCCTTGGGACTATTCCCATAGTAAGTTTCATTACAAAGGAGTTATCCGGTTCGATTATGCACCTGCATGGTTTGCCGCCGGGCTGATATTTGAACGGATTTATCATTTAACCAAAGCATTATAGCTATTTACTATATAGCTTATAAGGAACGTAAAAACGAGAGAAAGCAAATGCTAACTCTCGTTTTTGTTTACTTTATTGACATTTTTTGCAAAATATGTAACAATGTGGACATGTAATTTTGACTTGGAGTTGATATTTTGGGAGTTTCAATTAAAGATGTTGCGAAGCGGGCCGGTGTTTCAATCGGAACCGTTTCAAAATATGTAAACGGAATAAACATCAAGGACAAAAACAAACAAAGCATACAGGAAGCTATAGATTATTACGGATTTAAAGTAAACGCCGCCGCCAGAAACTTAAAAACAAATAAAACAATGACTGTTGGAGTAATACTTACACAGCTTAGATTTCATTTCTGCTCAACATTAATTCCTTTCTTGCATTCAAAGTTCTTTGAAAACGGATACAGCACAATTTTTTTTGATTTAAGCGACGATGTTGAAAAGCAAGTGGAACAGGTTAATTTTATTTGCAACCACGGTCTTGATGGTCTTATAATTATGGAGATTGAAAGCGACACAAGGCTTATGGAGCTTATATCTTCAATAAATATGCCAAAAATTGTAATTGAAAACAAAAGCTACAATACAATTTCTGATGTTGTGCTTGTGGACAACTTAAACGCTTCCTATAAAGCGGTAGAACACTTTATTATACATAAGCACAGGAAAATTGCTATAATTTGCGGGCCTGAACTATCTTACTCAGCCGTTGAAAGGGTAAAAGGGTATTTACGGGTTTTTGACGATTATCGAATTGAAGTTGATGAACGATATATTCTTTATGGTAAATATGAAATTGACAGCGGTTATAAAAACATGAAAGCTCTCCTTGAAATGGAGGACAGACCTACGGCTGTTTTAGCTACAAACTACGAAATTACCATTGGCAGTTTAAAAGCTATTAATGAGCTGGGGCTTAGCATTCCAGACGATATTTCATTTATTGGTTTTGACAATCAAGACGTTGCCGAAGTTATTAAGCCTGGTATAACAATTGTGACACAACCAATTAAACAGCTTGCAGAGCAAAGTGCCTTGCTTTTAATTAAAAGAATGCAGGGGGATTACGATAGTTTTCCAGCATTGGAAAGACTTAAAACTGAGTTTAGACCTTTAAATTCTGTTAAGGACATTAACTAATACTAATTCCAAATAACTCCTGTAGATATGAATTTGCAAAGCTGCGCAATGTCATCAAATTAGTCCGGTTATCTTGTAGGGGCTGGCGTCCTCGACAGCCCGTAGCCTCTAGTTGCAAGAGGCCGGGACGTCGAGGATGCCGTCCCCTACGGATAGG
>CAZJGG010000066.1:0-15276 GCA_964545475.1 uncultured Eubacteriales bacterium
CACTTTTGAAGCCCTTGCGGCTTCAAGCAAACGCACCGGCGTTTGCACACGCCCCACCCACGTTTATTTTGCGCTGTTTAATAAAGCATCTGTTGGTACTTGGTTTTGCTAAAAGTTTTACCCACTGCTTATTTTTTTCTGCTGTTTGTTGCCGTCTGGGGGCGGGGCGTGTTGTGAATGCCTTCGCATTCACTTTTGAAGCCCTTCGGCTTCAAGCAAACGCACATGCGTTTGCACACGCCCCTCCCACGTTTATTTTGGTTGCTGTTTAAAACAAGCAGCTTCATCCCTTGACAATCCGCATTTAAGCAAGCAGACATCACTACGCTAAACGGCTATTTTTCTTCCGACTCAAAATCTCTATAAAGCAGGCTTGGCTGAATACCACAATTGTTTTGATATTTGCCGCTTTTATATTCGTCGTAGTCCCCTTTAATTGTATGGTAATAAATTTGACAAATTTCCACTCTGGGATAAATAATAATAGGCTGAATACAATGTATTTCCAACGTCCAAAAGCCTTTAAATCCAACGTCTCCAAACCCTGCAGTAACGTGAATAAAAAGCCCCAGCCTTCCGATTGAAGAACGTCCCTCAAGCATTGGAACAAGGTTTTGCGTTTCAGTAAATTCTTCGGTGCGCCCCAAATATAAAGTCCCCGGTTCAAGCCTTAGCCCACTTTCCGGTATAATAATTTTTTTTGTATTATTGGGGTATTTCATATCCAGCGTTACATTTTCATAAACCAGAAGCTCATTATGCAGCCGCAAATTATAGCTGTTAGGGTTCAGCTGTTTTTCGCTGTAAGGCGAAATAAAAATTTCTTTATCTAACCTCTCCTTTATTTCAAGCCCTGACAATATCATTTTTTGTCCCCTGTCATTTTATAAATATTTTTCACTTGGTTAATCATTGTTTTAGCATTAAACCGCCCGTTTGCAGCTTTTACTGCATATTCTGAAAGCTCACTTCTAAGAGCAGGATTTTTTATTAATTCAGTCATTGCTGAAGCCATTGATTCCGGATTATTATATTCTACTAAAATACCACATTTTGTTTCGTCGCAAATAATATCAGAATTTCCGCCCATATCAGTTGCTATAACAGGCAAAGCGTTAGCCAGCGCTTCTATTATTAAAAAGCTTAAAGCCTCGTGTTCGGAAGAATTAATATAAATGTCGCTTCCGTCGAAAAGATTTTTAATATCTTCTCTAAATCCGGCAAAAATAACCCTTTCATTAAGCCCTAAATCTTCAACTTGCTTTATGGTCTTTTCCATTAAAGGTCCATCCCCAGCAAGCAAAAGCCGCCATTTACATTGAGTTTTTTGCTCCAAAAGCTTAACAGAGTTTATTAAATATTCGTGCCCTTTGTCATGGGCAAAACGAGAAGCGCAAAGCATTAAAATTTCATCGTCTTCAATATTAAATTCCTTGCGTATTTTATCGGATTTAACCCTTTGCCATTTACCCGGGTCAATTCCGTTAAATACCACCTGTATTTTTTCCCCGGGCATCCCGTTTTCAATCATCATTTTTTTGCCTGCATTACAAACAGATATTATTTTATACATAAAAGGCGATAAAAGCCTGTTTGAAAACCGTGTTATGCCATCGTTTTTGATTATAAAGTGATTTGTATAAACAACCGTTACAGATGGGTTAAAAAATTTTGATAATAATGCAATATAATGTTCCCTTAAATAATGTGTGTGAATAATTTCAATATTAAGCTTTTTACAAAGCCTGGAAAGCTCCCTTGCCGCTTTAAAATCAAAACGAGTTTTCATTTCGATACGGTAAACCGGCACGTCTAATTCCTTAAGCCTTTCAGCGAGTAATCCGTCTTCATTATAAGCGAAAAAAGGTGTTATTCCGTCAACTCTTTCAATTAAAGTCTGAACATACCGCTCAGTGCCGGCTTTTCCGGCATGGTTTAGCAAATATAAAACATTTATGGCTTAAACCTTCTTTCATGTATTTATTGGTTCTATATAAGTGATTTGTGAACCTTTTCCATAAGTTCTGAAATTTTAATATTTTGAGGGCATTTCCCTTCGCATTCTCCGCACTTAACGCAATATTTAGCGGTAGTCTTGCCGTCTCTTTCCAACCCTAAAAATGCATAAGAACCCTTTGAAAGCGCCGGCGCATTATAAATGGAAAGCTCATTGTATATTTTAAAATTAGCCGGAATATTTACATTGACCGGGCATGGCAAGCAATAACCACAAGCTGTGCATGGTATTTCCCCGGATGAAGCAAGAGCTTGCTGGGCATCTTTTATTGCCTGCCGCTCTTTATCGCTAAACATATTAACCCCTGAATTGCTGGCAAATTTAATATTGCTTGTTATCTGCTCCATTGTGTTCATTCCGCTTAACAAAGCCCCAACCTCAGGCATATCCCATAAATAGTCAAGCGCCCATTCAACAGGAGGTCTTTCCGGATTACTGCTTTCAAAAATTTTATTAACTCTATCTGTATGGTTTGCAAGCCTTCCCCCTAAAAGAGGTTCCATTATAATAACATCAAGCCCTTTGCCGGAAGCATATTTAAGCCCTTCAAGCCCTGCCTGATGAGTTTCGTTCATATAATTCATCTGGATATAACAAAATTCCCATTTGTCATAACCATCAACGATTTTTTTAAACACATCAAGCTCATCATGGAAAGAAAAACCAATATGCCTAATTTTGCCTTCCTTTTTAGCTTTTTCTGCCTGTTCAAGCAAACCGAACTTTAAAACCTTGTTTTCCCATGTCTTTGCGGTTAAAGCGTGAAGCAAATAATAGTCTATATAGTCAACATCAAGCCTTTTAAGCTGTTCATCCAGCTTTTTGTTAAAGTCCTCTTTAGAGCTTAACATAAAAACAGGGTTTTTAGTCGCAAGCTTAATTTTTTCTCTGTAGCCATCTTTTAAAGCTTTGCCGCAGGCAATTTCACTGTTTCCGCCTGAGTAGTTGTAGGCTGTATCAATATAATTAACTCCGTTGTCTATAGCCGTTCTTATAAGCTCTATGGACTGCTTTTCATCAACAGCATTTTTGCCGTCTGTGGTTGGCAGGCGCATAAGCCCAAAGCCTAAAGCAGAAATATCAAAGCCAGTATTTTTTAGTTTCCTGTATTTCATAAAGTACACCCCTTGAAAAAATTATCGTTATAGGATTTCTAAAGTTACAACAATTTGTTCTAATTGCTCTAAACTGCTATAATTATTCAATTATAACCTAAAAAAATTCATTTCACAATAAGGCTTTTTTAATTTACAATAATAATATTGCAACGTGAATATTTATAATCAATTTTTATCTTATATCATATAATAGTAGCAATAAAAAAATATGGGATATGATAATATGACAAGAATATATGAAATGAGACAAAAAGAGGTTATTAATATATTAGATGGATGCAGGCTGGGTTTCATTTGCGACATTGAAATAGACATTGAAATAGGCAAAATATGCAAAATAATCGTTCCAGGCCCTTGCAAAATGTTTGGCATCTTCGGAAGAGAACATGAATACCACATTTCATGGGAATGCATTAAGCAGATTGGCGACGATTTAATTCTGGTTGAAGCAGAGACGGAGAAAATCCTTGTTGCGTGCACCGATTGAATGCTTTATACTATACTTTATTAAAGCATTTAAATACACAAACGAGGTGATACGATGAAGTGCCCATATTGTCATAACGAGGATACTAAAGTAATTGACTCTAGAAATATGAACGAAAACTCTGCCGTTAGAAGGCGTCGTCTTTGTGAAAAGTGCCTAGAAAGGTTCACTACCTTTGAACGGATAGATACAATACCTCTTGTAGTCATTAAAAGAAACAAATTAAGAGAGGCTTTTAACCGGGAAAAGCTGCTAAACGGCATATTAAAATCATGTAATAAACGTCCTGTGTCTATGGAACAAATTGAACGTATCGCTGATGACATTGAGGCTAAAATTTTAAATTCTTTGTCAAAAGAAATCGAAAGCAGAGCCATCGGAGACATGGTTATGGAAGATTTAAAAACTGTGGACGAGGTTGCATATGTAAGATTTGCTTCGGTGTACAAGCAATTTAAAGACATTGATACGTTTATGAGCGAACTTTCAATACTAATGCAAGATAAGACAAAAAGTTAGTAATAGAATTATTTTTTTAAATAATGGCTTACCTAAACTATTAACAATTCATATAGTTATTTTACTATGTATTTCAGCGTTTAAAAACATACAAATTCTCTCCACTTTATAACTTTTTACTAGTAAGTATTGCACATTTTATTAGTTAATATTTAAAATAATTATTGCTTTATAAAATAATCTGTAATATAATGAAGTATGACTTCTTGTTCGGACATAACACTATAACTATCAACTTGGTTACTAAAGAAGAGAGGAGAATGCGCAATTGGAAATCACAGATGTAAGGGTACGCAAAGTAAGTAAAGAAGGAAAAATGAAAGCAGTTGTTTCTATTACACTGGACAATGAATTTGTCGTACATGACATCAAGGTAATTGAGGGCGAAAAAGGCTTGTTTATTGCAATGCCAAGCAGAAAAACAGCGGACGGAGAATTTAGAGACATCGCCCACCCAATTAATTCTTACACAAGGGATAAAATCCAATCTGCAATAATCGAGAAATACGAAATGGCTCTTCTAAGCGACGACGCCATTTTCGAAGTTGCTGCTTCTGTTGAACTTTAATTTGCCGTTACATAACAGCAATTTTGGGTACTGATATTTCAGTACCTTTTTTTATCTTGATTTTTAATACTATATTTAGTAAAATGATATTATAGCAATTTGCAAAAACATAAACAGCTATGTTTTGTCAAATTGCTCTAAATATTTAAAAGAGGTGGTTATATTGGGTATTATTTCAAGATTCACAGACATTATGAGCGCAAATATAAATTCCATTTTACAAAAAGCAGAAGGTAAAAACGCTGACAAACTTTTAGAAAAATATTTAAGTGATGCCAAAGAAAATTTGGGTCAAATTAAAGCCGAAACTGCAGCCGTTATTGCCGAAGAAATGTCCTGCGGGCGCAAGCTTGCGGAATGCGAAGAGCTTTGCAGTAAGTATAAAGGTTATGCCGTTGCTGCTGTTAAAGCAGGAAACGACGAAGACGCAAGAAAATTTTTAATCCATCAAAACGATGAGGAAACAAAAAAAGCAGGGCTTTTAAAGCAATATGAGCTGGCAAAACAAAACAGCGAAAAAATGCGCCAAATGACTCAAAAACTAACCTCAGACATTGAAGTTATGCAATCACGTTTAACAGAGCTTAAACAAAAACTGGACGTTGCTAAACAACAAGAAAAACTAAATAAACTCAATGAAAAAATTGGCAAAGACCCTATGGGAAATTATGATAACCTATTTGAAAGCGTTCAAAAAAGAATTGATGAAGCAGAAGCCAAAGCACAACTAAACGCTGAACAGTCATCTAAAACAGACGAATTAGACGATTTAATGAAAAAATATGATTCAAACAATCCTCAAGCTGTTTCTACAAGCGTGGACGAACAGCTAAAAAGGCTTAAAGAAAGCTTGGAATAATTTCTGAGGGGGGCTATTTTTGCCAGAAGAAGTGGAAAAGAAAAAAAAGAAGGAAATTGAAACCGAAAATTACGTGTGCCCCGGTTGCGGCGGTATCATGAAATTTAACGCAGAAAAAGGCAAGTTCCTTTGTTCGTCCTGCGGCAACGAAGAGCAAATTCAGACAATTGTAGATAATATTAAGGAATACGACTTTAAAGACTATTTAAATCGAGAAGCTAAATGCACCCCTTTTGAGGGCTTTGCAGCGGCAGGATGCCAAAACTGCGGTTCGGAAATAGTCTTTGAAGAATTTAAAACCGCAACGGTATGCCCTATGTGCGGCTCTACCCAAATTGCAACCATTAAGCAAAAAGCAGGTATTCCCCCGGAGGGCATTATACCGTTTAAAGTATCAAAGCCCCAAGCCAATGAGCTTTTCCAAAAATGGATTAGGCAACAATGGTTTGCCCCTAATAAGCTTAAACACTCTTTCCAGGAGGGTAACCTTATGGGTGAATATATCCCATTTTGGACATATGACGCCGACGTTGTTTCCTCATATGTTGGTAACGGCGGCATAACACGAACAGTAACAGACTCAGAAGGAAATTCAAAAACAGTAACAGACTGGTATCCTGTCAGCGGAGTTGTTAGAAACTTTTTTGATGATGTTCAAATTTGCGCTTCTAAAAACAGCGGCGTACAAATAATTAATAAAATTTTACCTTACAATACTATAGATGGGTTAAGCCCATATTCCCCGGCTTATCTTTCCGGTTATCAAGCAGAGCTTTATTCTATAAAAGCCAATGAGGCCTTTAACTACGCTAAAAAAGAAATGGAAAACCATATGACTGAGCTTGCCCACAGAGAAATTTTATCCCGGTTCAACCAAGCTCATGTAACTTATATAAATTCTAAATATTCAAATGTAACTTATAAACATGTGCTTTTGCCTGCATGGTGTTCCGCATATTTTTACGGCGGAAAAACTTACCGCTATATAATAAACGGAGAAACAGGCAGAGTAAGCGGAGAAAGACCTTACAGCGTACCAAAAATTGTTGCTGCGGTTATTGCAGTTTTATTACTTGCATTCGCTATATATTACTTTACAGAAGATACTGAGGGCGCACAGGCTTATACGTACCAAGAGCAAAATTCATATGAAGCCCAACATTACAGCAATGAAATTTTAGTAGAACACAAGTTCATAATGTTTTAGCAGAATAAATTTTAATAGGAAGTGAAATAAATGGCTTGGTTTGGTCAAGGCAAAGATACAATAGAATGGCAGGAATTTAGAGACGATGTTCTTTTTTATAAATACCCAGGCAAAGAAATTAAAAAAGGCGCAAAACTAATAATCAGGCAAGGTCAAAAAGCAATATTTTTTGCGAACGGCGAAATAGAAGGTATTTTTGAAGACCCGGGCAGTTTTGATATAGCTTCCCAAATTGTTCCGTTTTTATCAACACTTAAAGGCTTGGCTTCTCTAAGAGGAGACAGCGGTATGCGTGCAGAGGTTTATTTTGTTAACGCAAAAGAGCTTTTGCTCCCTTGGGGCACAAGGCAGCGTATTATGATTCCCTCTCCGGATGTACCGTCAGGCGTGCCTGTTGGTTGCAACGGCAACTTAGTTATAGAATTTAGAGATTATTTAAAATTTATAAACAAAATTGCCGGTGTAAAGTCAACATACTCCTTGTCAGACATTTCCGAGCGTATTATGGGAGAACTTAACCCTATTATTTCCGAGTGCATTTTAGGGGAAAACAGGCAAATCGGGCTTAACGCCTTAATAAGCCTGCAAGCCAACAGCCGTTCCTTAGGCAAGCGCCTTGGAGAAGAACTTGATAAAGAGCTTTTAGACATTGGGCTTGGGGTTAGCAATTTAAATATTTTATCTATTAATTATCCAAAAGAAGTTCAGGCAATGGTGGAAAAAGTTGCGGCTCAATCTTTTGTTGGAGATGTTGGCAAGTACGCCGCTGTTTCCATGGCAGATAGCTTTGGCAAAGAGGGCGGCGGCAACATTGGTTCTTTAGGTGCGCAGATGGCTATGGGCGCACAAATGGCTCAGCAAATGGCAAACACCATGAACCCTCAACAACCCCAAAACCAACCGCAACAACAAGCAGGAGACAGATTTTGCCCTACATGCCGCAAAATGGTTTCCGGCAAGTTTTGTTCGGAATGCGGTACACAAACAGTTTAATATAGCTATATTTCGGAATGATCAAAAAGGCTGAAAGATAAGACCCTGCATATCTTTCAGCCTTTTATATTTATTTATTATTTAAGGGGTTTTTATTTCTCTGCGCTTTCAATAATCCTTTTAAGCTCATTTAAAACAGGAGTGCCAAGAGGCTCTGGCTTATGAGTGTTAAAAATATGCAAAGCCATTTCTTCAGCACGTTTAGTGCCGTCTTTGCTGCCGTCTGTAACCCAATTATCACGCATCTTGCGGTCAAATACTTTTGCAGACTGCTGCTCTTTCTTCACATATTCCATTGTGTGTTCTTCAAGCAGGAAGTGTTTGCCTTGACCACCACCAACAGAGCGGATAAGGTCTACAGCCATTGTGCAATCCGTAACATCTACGCCACGCACTACACGTTTAACCATGCTTGCAATTTCATTATCAATAATTAACTGAGCATAACTGAAAGATACCCCTAACTCCAGCATACCCATGCCATAAAGCATATTTGCGCCGCCAAGCGCCGGAAGAAGCGCCGTCATAGTCTTTTCATGACCGGATTGTACGTCACAAAGCTTGCTGTCTGCCTATGTTCCTGCTACATAACTTGGAAGGTTGTAAAACTGCGCCAAAGCCGCAACGCTGGCACTGCACATGCCAAGCTCAGGAGAACCAACAGGAGCGGTTGCGTGCATTAAGTCGAAAGTAGTTGTCGAGCTTCCGTAAAGAACCGGTGCGCCTTTGCAAGCAAGCTGAGAAAGAACGATGCCTGAAAGCACCTCTGCATTATGTATTACTAAAGTTCCGGCAATAGTTATAGGAGCTGTTCCGCCGGACATTGCCATAGACAAAATGTTACAAGGAACCCATGCCCTTGCAAAGTTCATAATAATTTCGCAGCATTCAGTGTGGAGCTGTAACGGGCTTTGAGGGCAAGTTAAAGCGGAAAGTATGGGGCGTTCCCGAAGCTTATCCATGCCGCCAACAATTGCCGCACCCATTTCAAGGTATCTCTTTGCGTTTGCACCACAAGTTAAGTCAATATGCATACAATGTTTTGAGGTGTTTGTTAAAAATGCATTAGCTTCATGGAGATCCACAGAAGATTTCGGGCATGATGTTCCTGCTGAAACTGCATGGGAATAGATGTCAACATTTTCAAGGGCATCAGCCACACGAGCCGTTTCCGCAACGTCCTGCACGTTGGTTGTGCGGTACTCCCCAGAGTTTATGTCAAAAATACTAACGCCTGCGCCAAAGGTTGTAAAATTAACTCTGCTTCCATCTAATACGCAATCGTGCTTAGGGTCTCGTCCTGCCAAAACAACTGTGCTTGGCACTGTCATTATAGCTTCTTCCACCATATACGGCGGAATTTTTACAAGCCTTTCTTGCTTATCCACTATTGCTCCGGCATCAGCAAAAAGCTTCAAGGCTTCATCGTTACCAATGTGAACTCCTTCTTGCCAAAGCACTTCAAGGGTTGCAAGATGGATCTGCTGCAATTCATCATTGGTATACATGTTCAAGCTGAATCCCTGTTTTTGCAAATAGTTGGCACGGGGGTTTCTAATCATAGATTATTACACCTCTCTTTAAAATATTATAAGTCTAATAGAAATACAAATATTCCCATTTAACTATATAATATTTATAACATGCAAAATACTATTTGTCAATGTTTTATGCAAAAATTACAATTTTTTTATAATTTTTATTCAATTTTCGACATATATAAAAAATGAAGCAATTAGATAAAATATAGGTATTTGTTCCTTTGTTTTAATTTAGGGCTTGACAAACAAAACATTATATGTTTATTATAGATAAGTGTTATACAGTCGTTATTGTTAAAAAGATTAAATAACGGCTTCTATATTTTTTATTCAGGAGAAAATTTATGCGTACAATTAAATTTGCCATTTTTGCATATTTTTATTTTTACTTTATTAACTGGCTTAATAAGGTTTCTTTGATATGCGGCTCTGGCGAATTTAACTAAACGAAAGTTAAATAACATGCCCGTGGTTCATTAAAAGAAACCACGGGCATTTTTTATTTTTATAAAACTCATTAATGAGTAGAGCCAAACAAAAAAAGGAGCATTGATCGATATGATAATTGTACTTAAGCAAAACCCGGACTCTGAGCAATACGACAATTTATGCAACTGGCTAAAAAGCATGAAGCTGGAACTCCATATAAGCCAAGGGGCTGAATGTTTAATTTTAGGCTTAGTAGGAGATACGTCCGCTGTTGATATGGATTTAATCGAAACAATGGATATTGTGGAATCTGTAAAAAGAGTATCAGAGCCGTATAAAGGCGTTAACCGTAAGTTCCACCCGGAAGATAGCGTTGTTGAAGTTGGCGGAGTTAGAGTTGGCGGCGGCAATTTCTGTGTAATAGCAGGACCATGCTCTGTGGAAACAGAAGAACAAATTTGCGAAGTTGCAAGAAGCGTAAAAGAATCCGGCGCACATATGTTAAGAGGTGGCGCATTTAAACCACGTACTTCTCCTTATGCTTTTCAGGGTCTTGGAGGAGACGGTATTGAGCTTCTTTTAAAGGCCAAAAAAGAAACAGGGCTTCCTATTGTTACAGAAATTATGGATTTATCACAGCTTCCGCTTTTTGAGGAAGTAGACGTTATACAGGTTGGCGCAAGAAACATGCAAAACTTTCAGCTTCTTAAAGAGCTTGGAAAAACAAATAAATGCATTTTATTAAAAAGAGGGCTTTCAAACACCATTGAAGAATGGCTTATGAGCGCAGAATATATTATGGCTGGTGGAAATAAAAACATAATTTTATGCGAAAGAGGTATAAGAACCTTTGAAACAGCTACAAGAAACACGCTGGACCTTTCGGCTGTTCCTGTAGTTAAATACCATTCACATTTACCTATTTTAATAGACCCATCCCACGCTACTGGGTATTCAAGATACGTTCACTCAATGAGTTTGGCGGCGGCGGCGGCAGGGGCAGATGGGCTTATGATAGAAGTTCACAATCAGCCCCAGCACGCCCTTTGCGATGGTCAACAATCCCTTACTCCAGAAGCTTTTGACAAGCTTTTTAAAGATGTTAACCGTGTTTTGGAAGGAATTAAGCAATGAGAACTGTAGGAATTGTGGGATTAGGGCTCATAGGAGGTTCATTGGCAAAAGCTGTTAAAGAATTTACTTCCTGTGAAGTAATGGGTTTTGATGCTAATGAAGACGTAAACAAAGCCGCTTTAAGCACAGGAGCAATTGACGGTGTTTTAACGGAAAGCCGTCTTAAAGAATGTGATTTGTTAATTGCCGCCCTTTTCCCGGGAAATGTTATTAAATATGTTATAGATAATATAAGTGCTTTTAAAAAAGGGGTAATAATAGTTGACGTTGCCGGGGTTAAAAACCGGGTTTGTAAAGAACTTGGAGGCTTTTGCCGTAAAAATGAAGTTTATTTTATTGGCGGTCACCCAATGGCAGGTGTTGAAAGAAGCGGATTTGAAAATTCATTTCCCCAGCTTTTTAACGGAGCTAGCATGATATTATGCAGAGACGAATTTACAGATGAAACTGCTTTTGAAAAAGCCAAAAGCTTTTTCTTATCCCTTGGCTTTGGGGGCATAAAAGTTACAACAGCGGAAGAACACGATTTGGTTATATCATACACTTCCCAGCTTGCCCACGTTGTTTCAAACGCTTATGTTAAAAGCGACACATTACAAAAACGGTACGGATTTTCCGCCGGAAGCTTTAAAGATTTAACAAGAGTTGCAAAGTTAAGCCCAAATATGTGGGCAGAGCTTTTTATAGAAAATAAAGAAAACCTTGTTTCGGAAATAGATAAAGTTATATCTGAGCTTCAAAAATACAGAGAAGCAATTGACAGCGGAGATTTTAACACAACCGCTAAACTTTTGGACGAAGGCTCTAAAATTAAAATTGCCGATGAAGAGGAGGAGCTTAAATGGAAAGGGTTAAATATGTAGATGTAAAAACGGCAAGCAAAAGCTATAGTGTTGTTATCGGCGGTGGTATTGGGGCTGATTACGGAAAGTTGCTTTTGGAAGTTAAAAAGCCTTGTAAAACAGCAATTATAAGCGACGACATAGTGTTTGCTATATATGGGGAAAAAGTTACAAAAAGCCTTGAAAATGAGGGGTTTGAAGTTTGCAGTTTTGTTTTTGAAAATGGGGAAAGCTCTAAAAACCTAAATACTTTAGGACGGATTTTAAACTTTCTTGCAGAAGAAAGAATTACAAAATCCGACGTACTTATTGCTCTTGGGGGCGGCGTTGTTGGGGATATAACTGGCTTTGCCTCAGCGGTTTTTCTTAGAGGAATGGACTTTGTACAGCTCCCTACAACCCTTTTGGCGGCGGTGGATTCATCTGTCGGGGGGAAAACGGGAATAGACCTTGAAGCAGGGAAAAACCTTGCAGGGGCATTTCATCAGCCCATAGCAGTTTTTTGCGATACGGACTGTTTTAAAACTTTACCTGAACAAATATTTTCCGACGGCATGGCAGAGGTAATTAAATACGGCGTTATAGACGACAAAGAGCTTTTTAATGAGCTTATGACTAATAAATGGGAAATATCAGATATTGTACACCAATGTGTTTCTATAAAAGCGAAAATAGTCGGGCAGGACGAACGGGATACAGGTTTAAGGCAAACCCTTAATTTCGGGCATACCCTTGGACATGCTGTTGAAGCTTTAAGCAATTTTCAGCTTTCTCACGGTCAAGCTGTAGCTATCGGTATGATTATGATTTCGGAGCTTGCGGAAAAATACGGCTTGGTGGACGAACCTGTAAGTGCAGACATTAAAGCATTGTTAGAAAAATATAATTTGCCTGTGGAATGTTCTTTTGATGTTAAAAGCATTGTGGGTAAAGTTTTATCTGATAAAAAACGCTCCGGCGGTGTTATTAACCTTGTTTTACCGAAAAAGACAGGAATGGTTTATTTATATCCTTTAGAAGTTGATAAATTAGAAGCTTTTGTAGGGGGTATGTTTAGTGAAAGTTGTAATTAATCCGAAAAAGCTTAGAGGGGAAATTGAAGCCATTGCTTCAAAATCCTTTGCCCATAGAATTTTAATTGGGGCAGGTCTTTCTCAAAGCCCTACGGAAATAAGGCTTAACGCCCTTTCCGAAGATATTTTAGCAACAATTTCCTGCTTAGAGCAAATGGGGGCAAGTATTGAGCAAGGCGACGGCTTTTTAAAGGTTTTCCCTATACAAAAGCCAGTGGAAAGCCCAGTGCTTGACTGCAACGAAAGCGGCTCTACAGCAAGGTTTCTGCTTCCTGTAGCCGCCGCCGTGTTAGATAGCTTTACTCTTACAGGAAAAGGCAGACTTCCCGAACGCCCTTTTTCCCCCATTTGCCGGGAAATGAGAAATAAGGGATGTATAATTGAAACGGATAAGCTTCCTATTAACGTTAGGGGAAAGCTTTCTTCCGGGGATTATTATATAGAAGGGAACAGCTCTTCCCAGTTTATTTCCGGGCTATTATTTGCGCTCCCTCTTTTAGAGGGTGACAGCAGAATTATTTTAACCACTCCTTTGCAATCTGTGGGTTATGTAGATATGACAATTGAGGTTTTATCCCTTTTTGGAATTGAAGCGGAAAAGACAGAAAGCGGATATTTTGTTAAGGGCGGTCAAAAATATTTGGCAAACTCAATAATTACTGTTGAGGGGGACTGGTCTAACGCCGCATTTTATTTAAGCATAAATGCTCTTTGCGGTGGTGTTTTTGTAACCGGGCTTAATAAAACTTCAACCCAAGGAGACAGAGCAATTACTGATGTGCTTAAAAGCCTTTCTGATAATAACAAGGCAAACCCTCTTGTAATAGACGTTTCCCAAATACCGGATTTAGCCCCTGTTATTGCCGTAGTTGCTTCTCTTACAGAGGGAACAACCCACATTGTAGGCGGACAAAGGCTTAGAATAAAAGAAAGCGACAGAATCGCCACTACTTATGAAATGCTTAAAACGTTAGGCGCATTAATAGAAATGACGGAAGACGGCTTCGTTATTAAAGGCGTAAAGTCGTTAAAAGGCGGCGAGGTTTCCGGCGCAGGAGACCACAGAATTGTTATGGCGGCGGCAACGGCGGCGGTTAAATGCCAAAACCCGGTTATTATAAACGGAGCGGAAGCTGTTAATAAGTCTTACCCCAAATTTTTTAAGGATTATGAAGCAATTGGAGGGGACGTATGTCATCTCATTTAGGAAATAAAATTAAAGTACAAATTTTTGGGCAATCCCATTCTAAAGGGCTTGGTGTCGTTATAGACGGCTTACCGGCAGGGGAACGGATTGACTTAGATGAAGTTAACCGTTTTTTACAAAGGAGAGCCGGAGGGAAAAACCGATACTCAACAAAGAGAAGCGAGAAGGACATGCCGGAAATTTTAAGCGGTCTTGTTAATGACATAACATGCGGTGCGCCTCTTTGCGCCGTGTTTGAAAACGCTAACACAAAAAGCGGCGATTATAAAGATATTGAAGACATTCCACGCCCCTCTCATGCCGATTTTACGGCTTTTATAAAACATAACGGCTTTAACGATAAATCCGGAGGAGGGCACTTTTCCGGAAGATTAACCCTTCCCCTGTGTTTTGCCGGGGCGGTTTGCAAGCAGATTTTGTCTCGCCGGGGCATTACTGTGGGGGCGCATATTTATTCCATTGCTAATATAGAGGACAAGCCTTTTGACCCTGTTGGAATTATTCCTAAAGACATCTCTTTTGATGGTTTTCCTGTAGTTGATAAAGCTGTAGGGGACAGAATGGTTGAGTTTATGGAAAAAACTGCTGAAGAGGGAGACTCTGTGGGGGGCGTTGTGGAATGTGCCGTTTTGGGGCTTCCCATAGGCATAGGCGAGCCTATGTTTGAAAACATTGAAAGCAAGTTGTCTTACGGGATTTTTGGTATTCCGGCTGTTAAAGGCGTGGAATTTGGCGCAGGTTTTGCCGCTTCTAAAATGATGGGAAGCGAATTTAACGACAGCTACACTGCAAAAAACGGGGAAATAAAAACAGAAACAAATAATTCCGGTGGTGTTTTAGGGGGTATTTCAAACGGTATGCCTGTAATATTTCGGGTTGCCTTTAAGCCCACTCCGTCTATATATAAGGAGCAAAAGTCTGTTAATTTAAAAACAATGGAAGATGTTAATTTTAGAATTAACGGCAGGCATGACCCATGTATTGTGCCAAGGGCAGTGCCTGTTGTGGAAGCAGTTGCGGCGATTGTAATTTGTGATATATACTCATTAAGGTGTGAATTTGCAAAAGGAAAAACGAGATAAAATCATAAAATGCAAGGAAGCGACGACGACGCTTGCCAAGAGGCAAGCTAGGAGGAGTTGACGCAGCAGTTTATGATTTTAGCCGTTTTTACTTTGCAAATTTATGCCTTAAGGAGTATAACATTATAAAACAGGAGGGTATTACAATGAATTTAGAAGAGGTAAGAAAGCAAATAGATTCAATAGACGATGAAATTGTA
>CAZJGG010000067.1:0-15110 GCA_964545475.1 uncultured Eubacteriales bacterium
GCCGTAATTGTATTGTTACCATAAATTTGGATGATTATTCCATTTACACTAAATGTGTTCACTCCCGCTTTCGACTACATAAATGTTCTAAGAGCCTGTTCAAAGTCTCGCCCATACGTAACACCCTTTTGCATTTGTAGCTATTTGCAAAAACATAAACAGCTATGTTCTCAGGAACAGCGGTGAAACGTTTGCTGTTACTGCTCCACACCTGTTATATTTTGTCAAATTTCTCTAAGTTGTTATGGCTATTATACCACTTTTTATAATACTCGAATTCCATAAAGTCATACTAAAATTTATGAAAAACCCGTTGTTTTCATTTCCAAAACAACGGGTTTTTCAGTGACCTCCTTTTAAACTGAGGAGTTTTTTATTATCTATAATAATTCCTTTTCTATGGCGTTTTCTACTTCAAAAACAATATTATTTGTTTTCATTAAAGCTGATACTTTTTCAATTTCTTTATACATTACTAAGTCTTCCGAAATTTTATCTACAACGCTGCGAATGGTTTTATACGCCGCTTCCGTGGCTTGCGCCAGCTTTTTGTCGCTTGTTGGTGACAAATCTATTGCCTGAGCCGCCGCCATAAGCTCTATAGCTATTACACGGCTTGCGTTATTGCAGATTTCTGCGGCTTTTCTAGCCGCAATTGTTCCCATACTAACATGGTCTTCCTGGTTTGCAGAAGACGGAATTGAATCTACGCTTGCTGGGTGAGCAAGAACTTTGTTTTCGGAAACAAGAGCCGCCGCCGCATATTGAGCAATCATAAACCCGGAATTAAGCCCACCCTTTTCCGTTAAAAACCCAGGAAGTCCGCTTAATTGAGGATTTACCAACCTTTCAATACGCCTTTCGGATACATTTGCAAATTCAGATAAGGCAATTCCTAAAAAATCAAAAGCAAGTGCCATAGGTTGCCCGTGGAAGTTTCCGCCGGAAACTGCCATATCTTTATGGGAAAGAATTATTGGGTTGTCAGTAACTGCATTAATTTCAATTTCCAACTTATCAATAACATATTTAAGAGCATCTTTGCTTGCGCCATGAATTTGAGGTAAGCATCTTAATGTATACGCATCTTGCACTCTTATTTCGCCCTGCCTCGTGGTGCGCTCGCTTCCCTGAAGCAAATCACGAAGGTTTTTAGCTGTGTTTATTTGCCCTGTATGCGGCCTTATTTCATGAAGCTCAGGCATAAACGGGTCTGTTATTCCGTTTAAAGCTTCAATTGTAAGAGCGGCGGCAATATCACACATTTTTGATAAATTAATTGCATCAAAGGCTGTAAGTGTGCCTATAGCCGTCATAACCTGGGTTCCGTTTATTAACGCCAAACCCTCTTTAGAGGTTAACTCAATAGGGGTAATTCCAGCCTTTTCCATAGCTTTACCGCCGTCCATAAGCTCCCCGTTATAATAAGCCTCCCCAAGACCTATCATAGGCAAGACCATATGAGCAAGGGGGGCTAAATCCCCACTTGCGCCTAAAGAACCTTTTTCCGGTATGGCAGGGTGAACGCCTTTATTAAGCATTTCAAGTAAAGTTTTCACTGTAGACAACCTTATTCCAGAATATCCTTTTGCAAGGGCGTTTGCCCTCAATAACATTATAGCTCTGGACACTTCTTCCGGCAAATTATTCCCAACTCCGCAAGCGTGACTCATTATAAGGTTTTTTTGCAAAAGCTTAGACTCCGAGTGAGAAATTCTTACATCGCTGAATTTTCCGAAACCTGTGGTGATACCGTAAACCACTCTATCCTCTTCAAGGAGTTTTTCCACATATTCTCTTGATATTTCGATGTTTCTTTCTGCTTCATTAGCTAATTCAACTTCATATTTATGTCTTGCAACATTTACTACATCATTTATTGTAAGGTTATTTCCATCAACTAGAACAGTATGCAACTTTATTCCCCGCCCTTCTCTATAAAATTTTAAAGACTATTTAAAACCGTATTATAAATTTTATCCGCTAGTGGCAACGCCTTTTCTATAATTTCTGAGCCTTTTTGTTTGTATTCCTTAACAAATTCATCATCATTTATTCCGGATAAATTAATTAAAACATTAAGCCACGCCCCTTGAACCGAAGACTTTAAGTTAAGAGCTCCAACTCCCAAATCACTTGCGGCGTTGGCATTAAAACCAGCTAAAGCCTTTTCAGCAACCTCAAGAGAATTTAAAGACTTCTCCATAACTTCAAAGGGCACTTTTACTGAAAGTTTTAATGCCTCCTGCATTGCGGCTTTTCTTGTAGCTTTTTCTTCTTCTGTATCTTTTGGCATTTTAAATACTGCCGTTACAGAATTAAAAGCTTCCGTATCTTTATCAATTAATTCAAGCATTAATATTTTTATTTTGTTCGACTCTTTAATGATTTCTTTCATTACTTCTTCATTGTCTTTATATTTTTCTTTGCCTACAGTTAAATGAGCTACCATGCCTGCAAGCCCTATACCTACAGATCCTGCTAAAGCGGAGGCTGAACCTCCTCCCGGCGCAGGTGCATCTGACCATAATACATTCACAAATTCATTAACAGATAATTCTGCAAGTTTCAAATTAATTCCCCCAAACCGTTTCGCCTTTTTTAATAACTGTTTTCGCTTGATTATTTCCATATCTATAAAACAAATAGTTTAAATCCGGAGCATCCCAAAGTACAATGTCTGCCTGTTTGCCCACTTCTATTGTTCCGGCAACATCTGCCCGGTTTATTGCGGCGGCGGCGTTTAACGTTACCGCCATTAAAGCTTCTTTAGGCGTAAGCTTATATTTTAAACAAGCCAAATTCATTGGAAACTGTAAATTAAGATTTGGGCTTGAACCCGGGTTAAAATCCGTTGCAACAGCAACAGCCAAACCCTCTTCCAGCATTTTTCTTGCCCTTGCGTAAGGTTTATCCAAGTAAAACGATGTTGCCGGAAGCAAAACTGCAATTGTGCCGCTTTTAGCCATTGCTTTTATTCCAGCGTCTGATGCTTGAATTAAATGCTCTGCCGATACCGCGCCAACTTCTGCCGCAAGCTCTGCTCCGCCAATTGGGTCTATTTCATCACCATGGATTTTAAGCTTAAAACCATGTTTTTTAGCTTCATTTAATATTATTTTTGACTCTTCCACGGTGAAAACCGCTGTTTCACAAAATATGTCGCAAAACTCTGCAAGGCCGCTTTTAGAAACCTCCGGCAACATATTTTCGCACAAAAGTTTTATATATCCTGCCCTATTTTCCTTATATTCGTTAGGTATAGCGTGAGCACCCATAAAAGTTGAGGTTATATCCATTTTAGTTGTTTTTTTAAGCTCGTCTATAACTTCAAGTTGTTTTAACTCCGTTTCCGTTGATAAACCATAACCGCTTTTTGCTTCGCAAGTAGTTGTACCGTGAGCCATCATTGTTTCAATTAATTTCATTGATTTTTGTAATAACTCATCCTTACTGGCGCTTCTGGTATTTTGAACTGTAGACAAAATTCCACCGCCGCTTTTTAAAATATCCAAATATGATGCGCCCTCAAGTTTGAGTTGGAGTTCGTGCTGCCGCCACCCTCCGAAAACCAAATGAGTATGGGCATCTACAAGCCCCGGCGTTACTAAACAGCCCTCTGCATCAATAATTCTTTCGGTAATAGGAGCGTTTTTTTCGTCTCCAACATAACATATCAAACCATTATTTACCCCAACGCAAGTATTTTTTAGAACTTTTACTTCGCCTTGGTCCGAGCCATTTTTTTGGCATTTGCCTTCCGGCGTTGTAAGTTCCCCAATATTCTTTATAAGTAAATCAGCCATGAAAACCTCCTTACCAAATATTACTTTCCAGCACCTGTTTGTTATAGTCGAATTTTTCTATTTGTAGATAATATTCTGCGCAATCTATTAATGCTTTAGCAGGAGCAAGCCCTATTACTTCCGTTCCTATAACATGAACCCCGTAACGTTTCGCTTCCGCTCTAATGAGTTCTACAACTCTGTATAGCGGCGTTCCCTCATAATTTACCATGTTCATGGAAACTTGCGCAACGTTTCGTTCTTCTAGCATAACGCCAATACCTTTGCAGTATTTAAACCCTCCGCTTGAACCACGAACGATTTTCGCTATTTTTTCTGCAATAGTAATATCGGAAGTGCTTAAGTTAACATTAAACGCAACTAAAGGCATTCTTGCGCCAACAGCTGTTACCCCTGCAGTTGCATGAATTTTTCTTTGACCATAATCTGGCTTCCAGTCCTCTTCTTGAAGCTTTTCCTGCATTCCCTCGAACTGCCCTTTTCTAATAGCCGCTAAATTTCTTCTCGCCTCGCAAGAAGCAGACTCCTCATACAAAAAAACAGGAATTAAAAGCTCCGAACTGATTCTTTCCCCAACTTTTTTTGATAATTCAACACATTCTTTCATTGTAACGTCTTTTATGGGCACAAATGGAATAACGTCTGTTGCGCCCATTCTAGGGTGCTCGCCTTTATGCTTTGTTAAGTCTATTTTTTCGCTTGCAGTTTTGCAAAGCTGAAAAGCCGCTTCTGCAACGGCTTCCGGCTCTCCTGCAAGAGTAAATACACTTCTGTTATGGTTAGAATCCGATGAATAATCAAGCAAAATTACCCCCGGAACACTTTTTGCAACATCTACTAGGGATTGAATAACCGTTACGTCTTTTCCCTCGCTGAAATTTGGTATACATTCAACTAACTTCGCCATTAGTATTCTCCTTTAAAACTTTTCTGCCACAACTTTTTTAATAAGTTCCTCTTTAGGAATGTAAGGCAGAGTTATATGCCCTTTGCCTTTGTAATTATTATTATATTCAATACTTGTTGTAATAGAGTTTTCATTTCTTGCCCAGGAGCGCCTTGCAACTCCTCCCATAACGTCCCACATCATAGCAGATTTTATAATTTCCCCTGCTCGCTCAGAACCGTCCAACACCATTCCGAAGCCGCCGTTAATAGATTTTCCAATGCCTACGCCACCGCCGTTATGAAGAGCAATAAGGCTCATACCTCTTGCGGCGTTTCCGGCAAAACATTGGGTTGCCATGTCTGCCATAACATTACTACCATCTTTAATATTTGAAGTTTCTCTAAAAGGAGAATCTGTACCGCTAACGTCGTGGTGGTCTCTTCCAAGCATAACAGGGCCAATTTCACCGTTTTTAATCATTTCATTAAATTTTAAAGCTATTTTCGTTCTGCCCTCTGCATCTTGATATAAAATACGAGCTTGCGTTCCAACTACCAGTCTGTTTTTTTCCGCATCTTTAATCCAAATATAGTTGTCTCTGTCTTGCCCACGGCGTTCTGGGTCTATACAGTCCATTGCGGCCTTGTCCGTTTTTCTTAAATCCTCTGGGTCTCCGCTTAAGCAAATCCACCTGAATGGTCCGTATCCATAATCGAAAAGCTTTGGTCCCATAATGTCTTCAACATAAGACGGGAAAATGAAACCGTCTTTTTCATCTATACCGTTTTTAGAAACTTCAATAGCTCCGGCGTCATAAATAGCTTTTAAAAATGAATTGCCATAGTCAAAAAAGTAAGAACCGTTTTTCGATAACGCTTTTATTAAATGGAAATGTTTTATTAACGATTGATTTACACATTCTGCAAATTTATCTCTGTCTTTTGCTAAAAGTTCAGTTCTTTCATCAAAATTTAACCCCTGAGGGCAATAACCACCATCATAAACGTTATGACATGATGTTTGATCTGAAAGTAAATCGATTTTTATATTATTGTCCACCGCATATTGCAGTAAATCCACAATATTACCATGGAATGCAATTGAAATTGGCTGTTTTTTCTCTTTATATTCCATTGCAGTGTCGAAAACTTCTTTTAAATCCGAAGATATTTTATTTACCCAGCCTTGGTCGAAACGAGTTTTTATTCTTGAATAGTCAACTTCCGCAATTATACCCACTCCGTTTGCTATTTCTATAGCTTTAGGCTGAGCTCCGCTCATTCCCCCAAGACCTGATGTAACAAACAAATATCCACGTAAATCTTCGTCGTCTTTTATACCAAGTGTTTGCCTGCCAGCATTTATAATTGTATTAAAAGTACCGTGGACTATCCCTTGAGGTCCAATATACATCCAGCCCCCTGCCGTCATTTGTCCGTAATTGGCAACTCCCATTTGTTGGGCGATTTCCCAATCTTTAATATTATCGAACATGCCTATCATAAGAGCGTTAGTTATAATTACTCTTGGGGCTTCCGGCTTTGAGGGAAAAAGCCCTAAGGGATGCCCGGATTCTATAACTAAAGTTTGTTCATTAGTCATTTCTTCTAAATATTTTTTAATAAGCAAATACTGCATCCAATTTTGACATACGCTGCCTGTTTCCCCGTATGTTACAAGCTCATATGGGTAAAGAGCAATTTCAAAGTCAAGATTGTTGTCTATCATAACTTGAAAGGCCTTACCCTCTATACAATTGCCTTTATATTCATCAATAGGCTTTCCGTAAATTCTTCCCTGGGGTCTAAATCTGTATGCGTAGATACGCCCATAAGTTACTAATTCCTCCATAAATTCCGAAGCTAACTCCTCGTGCAATTCCTCCGGAACATATCTTAAAGCGTTTTTAAGAGCTGTTTCTCCTTGAGCCTGAGAAAGCCTAAAGCCCCTGTTTGGAGCTCTCCTTATACCTTCTTGAAACTTAGGATATTCCGGCAATTTAGCTTCAAGCTTAATTTGCATTGCTTCCCCAACATCTTTGTTAGTCGACATAGTAATCCCAATCCCCTCTTCCCTCAACTACCACTTATTAATTATAATTTTATTATACCTTACGTGTTCCAATTTGTCAATGGAATACACGTATATGCTTCAATTTAAATTCATATACACCAATATCAACATTACTATACCAATATTTCGCCCACAAAAAAACCCCTTTTAATAATACTTTTATACAAGGGGTTTTAATAACATATTAATTCTGTCTTCTATATAAATTAAAGTACCTCTTTCAATTTCATATTCATATTTTATAAGCTTTCCGCCTTTGTTTAAAAATTCTGCATTTCTTTCTTTAAAGCCTTCATCTGTAAATATATGTGCATCGCTAAATGAAATCAAAGCATCAATACCCCCGGGGAAATATGTTTTTGTAGTATAATTGACTTCAAAAAAAGACAAAATATTTTCTGCCTTAAATCCGTATGAAAGCAGTGTTTGAGTAATAATGCTTAAAAAAACATTAGTCCTACAAATTATACCAATTCTAACTTCCCGACTTATTGAGGCGATGTCTATTAAAGTCTGTTTACTGGGGGAAATTGCCGCTTCAATAAGCCTATTTTTCAAATTTGGTATAAGAGCAGATATTGCTTGGCAATGTGTCGATGGCGAAATTATAATGTCAAATCCGTCAAAAATTTTTTCCGGGTCAGGGTTTTCAGTGATACTTTCCAAAATAAAAACAGATACAGAGATATTTGATAAGTACGATAGTTGCCTTTTATAATCCAAAAGCGCTTCCTGGTTGTTATCTACAATGGCAATGTGTATTGTCTCCACTGAGTTTTTATAAGAAAAATATAAATTGGATAAATTTAATATTTCTTTATAAGACAAATCCATATTTTCAAGCTTTTTAAATGCAGAAACAATAATTCCATATGCTTCTTTTTTCTGGTTATATGAAAAATCACCCTTATTTTTAAGAACATAAGAGCCGCTTCCTTGAATAATTTCAATAATATTCTTATTTTGCAAACGTCTATACGCAGATTTAACAGTCCCTCTGGAAACTTGTAAGTTTTGGGAAAGCTGCCGTTCGGTTGGTAGCTTATCTCCAGGCTGCAAATTACCATTTTCTATATTTTTTATTATACCATTTGCAATTTGTTCAAAAATTGGTACTTTAATGTTTCCATCCAAATTCAAAAAGCTATAGTCCATTAACAAGCACCTCCCTGCAATTTTGCTATACCCAACTCGAAATTTCCAAAATACACTATAGCACACTAAAGTATTTGTTGCAATAGTATCTTTTGTTTGTTAATGTATTAGAGCAAATAAAACTAGCAATTAAATCAGATACGTTTCTAATAAACTAAAGCCGGGGGTTAATCCTCCGGCTTTAGTTTTGCCCTGCCTTATGTAGTTTCGTCTTATTATATAAGCCTATACTATTAAACGTCTTGATTATTACAGTACAGCGTATAACAAGACATATGACGAGTAGATTAACTTATATAAAAATGAAATAATTTACACTAAACAACAATGCTAAGAACTGCAATTTACGGCACTTTTATAAATGCAGCACGGCTAGCTGGTTTCTTGCCTGTTTCTTTAACCCAATAAGTTATAAACTCTGCGTCTTTAAGCTCATCTTCAACGTATAATGTTGTTCCATTAACGCTATATTTTACCTCGCCTCTATCAATTTGGTAACACATGCCCTTTTTAATTTTAAGTTTCCCTTTGTAAAACTTTAATACAGGCGGTTTTCCAAAGGGGTTTACAGATAATCTAAACACTTTACTTGCAGGAATATAAGTGGCTTGATTAGTATCTTTATCATAAACGGCTTGCGGAGAAGATTTCAAAAAGCATATTTCGTTTTTTAGTCCATTTGATACAAGTAAGCCGTCTTTGGTTATCAAACCCCAGTTCATATTATTTTTAAATAAATAGTCATAGCCATTCTTGGCTTTAGTCGCCGCTTCTTCCGGTGTTTCTACATCCAGTGGAACTAACAGCCATGTGTCAGACAAGTAGTATGGCTTCAATTTTTCAGCTTTCGGCCTCATTTCAATAAGAGGGAATTTAATGGCCACATCACTAACTTCTTGTGTTGGCTGGCTTTTCGCCTTTATAAGCTGCAAGTATTTGGCGTCATCAAGAAGCCAAAGCTCTAATGGTTTATTAAACAGCATTTTAAATTTGTCACCCGTTGGGAGGCTTCCTTTTTTCCATGTTTTACCCTTATTAACGCTATACGCCACAATAGTATTAATATCTTCAGTTAACACTATTGATTCATTCTCAAGGTCTATATATGCACTGCCGTTTGTGGAATAGATGCCGGATGTTGCATCTGAGCCCGGAATGTCTAACTGCGGATAAAAATTAAAGGTGGAGCTATCAACAGAAGTATTTTTCCAGCCAATAACCCGATCAATTGTTTTCATGCGGTTATTGTAGCAAGACAGCCAAGTTAGAATAGCATTTTTGGAAACGTCTAACATCGTCAATTCGTTGTTTGTGCAATATAATGAAGATAGCGATTTAGCTTCTGAAACATTAAGCACCGATAATTTGTTGTCGCTACAGTCTAATACATTAAGTGCGCTGTCTTTAGGTAAAGTTAACTTAGTTAGTTGATTGTTATTGCAATACAATATTTGCATAATAGGAGCTTTCGATAAGTCCAATGAAGTCAGCCCGTTTTCATAACAATCAAGATATTCGAGCAAGTTGTTATTTGATAAATCAAGGGAAGTCAATTGGTTTTCCATACAGTATAATGCAATCAGCATAGGAGCTTTCGATAAGTTCAATGAAGTCAGCCCGTTTTCATAACAATCAAGATATTCGAGCAAGTTGTTATTTGATAAATCAAGGGAAGTCAATTGAGTAAGGCCACAAAAAAGCTCTTTAAGCATAGTGTTTTTAGACACATCAAGCGTTTTCAGAGGGTTATTTGTGCAATCTAATAATTCCAATGAAGGATTTTTAGATACATTTATTGTATCAAAATTGTTTGAATAACAATTTAACGCTTTCAGTAAAGAATTTTTAGATACGTCCAGCGCAGATAATTCGTTTCTGCTACAATTTAATTCTTCCAATAAAGTGTTCTTAGACACATCCAGCACAGTTAATTTATTTCTATAACAGTATAAATTCTTCAAAAAGGCGTTTTGAGAAACATCTAACGAAGTCAACTGATTATCCCTAAAATTCAATGTTTGAAGAGCGGTATTCTGTGAAACATCTAATACTTTCAACTGATTACTGAAACATTGCAGATATAATAGACTTTTGTTTTGTGATACGTTTAGTTCATTTAACATATTTGATGAACATCTAAGAGTTGTTATAGCAGTGTTATTTGAAACATCCAACGCAGTCAATTTGTTATCATTGCAATCCAAATATTTCAGGGCAGTGTTTACAGATAAGTCAAGCGTTGCCAGTTGGTTTTTATTACAGTCTAATGACTCAAGCTCAGTGTTTTTTGACAAGTCAAGCGTAGTCAGCATATTATTATGACAATCAAGGGATTTTAGTTTTGAAAAATATTCAATCCCTGCTAAATTCTGGATTCTTTTGCCGCCGACATTCAACTTTGTTACATTCACAACATCGGTATCATAAATCGACCCGGTTGGTTTTTTAGTTGCTGATCTAACGGCAGCAAGAAAGTTTGGGTCTGTAAACGCACTAGTTATGTCTTGGGCTGTATTAATATCAAAGGCAGCCGGGGTTGTTATCAAGTTAAAAGTTATATCGAAATCTGTTTTAGGAAACTCGGGTAACTTTTCTAACTCCTTGCGTTGTCTTATCTCTTCTATCTCTTTTCTGTGCGGCAAGTCATCAGATTCGAGAAAATCGCCCAAGTAAGCGGTGTTTATGATGTTTGCATAAACCGGAAATTGAAAGCATGGTAACAATATAACAGCAATTAAAACAGTGATTAGTCTTTTTTTCATATTTACAAATCCTTTCAATGAACAATAAAAAAAGAAATAACAACCAACAAAAACAATTGAGAAATGTTCTCAAATCGTTATTGTTGTATACGTAGTATTCTCTGTGTTTAAACTATCAAAGTTAGCCGGTGTTTCACTCATGCAATATGCAACCTGCAACCCGGCGCAGGCGTTGCTGTAATAGTTACCGTATAACCGACTATAAATTTACCACCACCACACTTCACAAATGCATATCCTGGTTTAGGGGTAGCCGTTATGTTAACAGTAGTATTTTTTTAATATGTTCCTGTTGTAGTGCCCATCACTACTGTAGACTCTGGTGCTATATACGCCTTTACATACAAGTTGTATGGCTTTTCAAAAATTCCCCTTGAAGTATTTGATGATTTAGATAATGTATATGTTGTAGATGCTGAATTTCTATTTGCAACAACTCCAACTTCAGGGGCATTTTGCTCTGGCTTCGACGTCGATATTGTAACCTTTGTTAAAGCGCTGCATCCTTCAAAACCACCGTCTCCGATTGTTGCATAGCCTCCCGGCTGTGCCATTGAGAAAGATGTTAATGACGTACATCCTACAAAAGAATTGCAACCGACAAAGGTCCAACCATCAATTGCAATAATAGTATACTCTTTAGACAGTATATCGCCGTCATATGTGTCGCTGTTCTTAATCTTGGCAGGTATTGTTAGAGGCTGTTTAGAATCTCGCTTTAGGCGAATTTTTGAGTGATTTTTTTGTTAGGCAAGGAAGCGTGGAACGTTCATACTGAACAAGGTATGGGCGTTTCACGCTGACGTAGAATAACGAAAAAATAAGCAAAAATACGGCTGAATGGAGATTCTAAACAGCCTCTAAGTGTTGTTTTAGCTACCGGATCCTCAACAGAGCTAACGCAATCCTCGGTTCTATTAAGCAAAGCCAAGCCAACTTCAATCCCATTTATTATTTCGGTAAAAGAATCTCCTCCCTCTAATGGTACAGCCGCTTGCACATTGACCATAAAAGGAGACTCATTCAGAAAAATGGATAAAAGCATACACGCAATCAAAAAAACCTGCACTATATCCTCTTAAAACTTCACTTACTTTTTTATTAAATACCACAGAATCCTTAAAAAAAACAACCCGTTATCTATGCATAGTGGAGTATAGTCGAACAATATACTTACTTGTCAACATTATAAACTGCATCAAGTACTATTGTCAATCTCTAAACGGGTGGGGGATTTTTCAGTTGACAAAAACATTTCGTGAAATTAACATTTGTTTTCTTGCTCTTTTTCATTGAAACTGGTAAAATAATAAATAAATTTTATGGTTAATCGCAGCTATGGCTGAGCGTCTTTGCAAACATCAAAAGTCGGAATAAATCAGGGCAAAGCGATGTTAGCTTTCTTGATTCCCAAGCACATGTTTTGTCAAGAGCTGTCAAAAGTGTATTTGGCAGCTTTTGTTGGATAGATAGGGTTATTATATCTGACGATATGTGTTACAAAATGAATTTTAAAGATATTTGTCTTTTTAGTGATAATGTTAGGCAGCTTGCGGACTTTTATGAAAGGCTATTTTGTGTAAAAGTCGATGGCGATGAGGTTCATTCTTTTGTAAATACAAATGGACTTGGAATTGCTATTTATAGCAAAACCGCTGCCGAAAATGAAATGAATTTTAACCTAACCGATTGTGGTAGAGGTTTGTCATATATTGGCTTTAATTGTGATTGTGTAGATAGTGAATAACAAAGAATAAAATCTCTTGATATTTGTAAGCCAACCAAACCAAGGCTTTGGCCTTGGGATGCAAAATCATTTCATTTCAGAGATATTGACGGTAATTTAATTGTCATCAGAAGTTGGAAAACGGAAGCCTAAAGATTATGAGCAAACCCTGTGTAAATGAGGCTTGCTGGGACTGAAACGAATTTATATTTTGTTACTGGATGAAAAATAATTATAGGAGTGGTTATATCAATGCAAAATATTCAAAATGACATACCATGTTTTACAATTAGATTTGCAACAAGTGACGATTCTGATCTCATTGTAGAATACATAAGAAAATTAGCTTGTTTTGAAGGAGAATTAGACTTCGTATCTGTTACAGGAAGCAATTTAAAAACTTATTTATTTGAAAAAAAAGGTGCAGAAGTAATTATCGGTAAATATGAAGATAAGCCGGTTGGGTTTGCATTGTTTCACCAAACATTTTCTACGTTTTTAGGAAAGCCAGGCATTGGCCTGGTAGATTTGTACATTGAAACAGCTATGAGAAATAGAGGATTCGGAAAAGCCATGCTAGCTTTTCTTGCCAAGCTGACTATAGATAGAGACTGCGGAAGATTGGAATGGTGGTGCCATGATTGGAATGAACACGCCATTAACCTTTACAGAAGTTGGGGTGCACTTCCTTTGAACAATATTAGGGTCTATAGATTGGCGGACACAGCGTTGGCAAGTTTTGCTAAGGAAGCCACGGATTAAACTGTTGTTGTGAATATTTCGGATAAATATTTCGGACAAAACAACTTGACACTTTATTGGTATATCTTTAGCGTTTTGAAAATTTACATGACTTAATCTGTACTTCATTATACTTTAAAAAATTGTAATAGTAATCATTCAATTATTGCATATAGTACATTCAATCGAAATGAGTGAGAGAGAGTTGGATAGAATTATAGCAACCATGCAAAATACAAATAGTAAGTCAGTACCATTTTTGATAAACAGTCTTACAAAAGAAAAAGGAATATGTAATGAAAAAGAAGAACGAGTGAAGGAAATAAAAAAAGGACTTTCCACCATTGCTAATGTGCATTTACAATACCAAAAGGCAGACCCTGCAGAATTTCGACAAATTTTAGAAATGGTACATTCAAAAGAATATCTTGAATTTATTGAACAGACAAGCACAAATTTTTTAGAAGATGAATATATCATGCAACATGCTTTTTTACCAGAAGGAATAGAAAGCGATACACCATTAATAGGGGGGATTTTTGAACAAGCACATGAGTCGGCCATAACTGCTTTTTGTGCTGCAAAAGACATCATTTCAGGAAATAAAATAACATATGGTCTGTGCCGCCCGCCTGGACACCATGCTGGCAAGGCATTTCTTGGAGGTGATTTAATGGAAATGGATTGTTGCTTTACCCAAGACCATAACTGGTTTCGCTATCGTGCGGCTGCAATTATTATTGAGGATGGTTGCGTTCTCCTTGTAGGCAACGAAACTGCTAATTATTTTTATTCTGTAGGTGGTGGAGTGAAAATAGGTGAAACGGCAGAGGACGCTGTAATGCGAGAGGTGTTTGAAGAAACCGGTGTTAAATATGAAATCGAACGCCTTGTTTTTATCCACGAAAACTTTTTCCCCGGTGGTAAGGGGATATTTTCTAAAATAAACATTTGCCACGAGATTGCTTTTTATTTTCTTATGAAATCAAGAGGAACTCAGGAAACAAACAGTAACAGCTATTGTCCGGAGGGCAAAGAGTTTATAAAATGGATTCCAATTAGTAAACTAAGAAGTTACAAAGCGTTTCCAACTTTTTTTGCCGATAAGTTAACTAATTTACCAAACCATGTTGAACATATTGTAACTAATGAAATTACACCTTAGTCCAACAAAAGGCTTTCGTTGAATATGTGCAGTTTTATATTATGAACTTGGGGTGGTTTTTTATAGGAAATTACTATTCAGAAAACTTGAATTCAACAAAACTATTTGATGTGTATCAAACAAAAATTATGAGAGTTAAGCAGTATCTGGAGGCAGAAATAGAATTTGTGCGTAGCCAGCTATCCCCTAATGATAAAATACTAGAAATGGGCGCCGGGTATGGGCGTATTATGAAAGAATTAGCCACTAGTGCACAATGTGTTTTAGGAATTGATATTTCGCAAGACTCAATATCTTTTGGTAAGCAATATTTGAAAGAATGTTCTAACTGCCAATTAAAAGTTGCAGATGTTTACAAGTTTGAAAGTGACACAGAATATGATGTGGTGTTATGTTTACAAAATGGGCTTTCTGCTTTTAAGGGAGAGGACAGAAAACTTGTAGATATTGCCTTAAAAGCTCTTAAGAAAAACGGAAAAGCTTTTTTTAGCAGTTATAGCCCCAGCTTTTGGGAGCATAGATTGGCATGGTTTCAAGAGCAAGCAGAAAAAGGGCTGCTTGGTGAAATAGATTATGAAAAAACCAGAGATGGAAATATTGTATGTAAAGATGGTTTTACTGCAACTACATTTTCTCAAAAAGATATGGAACGATTGGGAAAAGCAAGTGGACTTAATTATGTTATACAAGAAATAGACAATTCAAGTATATTCTTAATTATACAAAAATAATTTCACTGCTATTAATGGGCGTGTTGAATAATCCTTATTTGGAAAATTTCAGATGTAAAAAC
>CAZJGG010000068.1:0-14988 GCA_964545475.1 uncultured Eubacteriales bacterium
TAACGTGAAAAAACCACCGTAACAAGCGGTGGTTTTAACATTAGCAACTGGATACATCTTACGCCGATATATGTAGCCTGACAACTCGTTCTGTCTCACAAGTCGCAATTTTGTAAGGAAATCCATCCTTTGCGTCAGGTGCGTTTCCATCCCATTTTGCAATTCTTTCCTTTGTTGAGATGGTATGTATTAAAAGCCCGTTGCTGCAAGGCTTGTCCGATGTTTCGGAGAGTGCGACATTTTTATCCTCGACATACCTATATCATTTAGTACCGCCTTAGCTTGAGGCGTAACCATACTAAAACGCTGGCTCAAATAGCGTAACGAAGCCCCCAGTTCACCATCCGGTCCCCGGGATGGCTTCAGGGTATAGGGTTCAACAAATCCAGCAAATTCGAGTTTTTAGCCCATGCTTAAAAAATCTCTTTCATGCTAAAGGACATAATAAAAGGCAACATACTTAAGAGCCTGTTTAGAATCTCCATTCAGCCGTATTTTTGGTTATTTTTTCGTTATTCTACGTCAGCGTGAAACGCCCATACCTTGTTCAGTATGAACGTTCCACGCTTCCTTGCCTAACAAAAAAATCACTCAAAAATTCGCCTAAAGCGAGATTCTAAACAGCCTCTAAGAACCTGTATTCAATAACGGGTTGCTCGAATTTGAAACAGCGATTTTTCGCCATTCGTGGCGGGGAGGCGAAGGCATAATAGAGCTAATTATGGCAAGCCGCAACAATGAATGGCGGAATAATCGCTTTCAAATGCGGTTAACAGCTTATTGAATACAGGTTCTAAGTCCGCCTTGCACTTTTTGTATAATAATTTCACAGCGGAAGCCTATCTGAGAAGTTTGACTGCAATCTCTGTACGGCTAATTTACACTAAAGAGATACATACTGTGATTACTCAATAACTACAGATACCCCATAAGCTTCAATAAGTCTATTTTCAACCATAACATCATAACCATTATGGTTTATTATAAAAATTACCGCTTTATTTTTATATGTTTTAGTGCAAATCTCCACTCCATCGGGCGTTTGAGTGTACGGAATACCGCATTTATCAAGTACATTATCGGCTATCAATTGCAGGCTGGCATCATTCAGAGCCGTAGCAATATAGTAAACAGAGCCGCTGCCGTATGCATTAACTGTAACCGCCGCCATATCACTATAAAAATCATCGCTGTAACGGTTTAGCACATCAGCGGTTGTTGTTCTTAACATGTCCCTAAATACTGTCCCACTGCCGATTTCACCATCTGCGCTTATAATCGGCACGCTTTGACCGTGTGCAAGTGCTTCTATTTCTTCCACATATGCACCTACGAAATCGGTTGAATAAAGCGGAAGTTCCTCACCCAGCACAAGGTTGTTGTGGTTATCTTTTAAGAATGTTCTGAAACCAAAAATAACAGTACCGCCGTCTTGAACAAAACGCTTTATTCTTTCAAAAACGTCCTTTTTATAAATAATCATGGACGGAATTAATAGAACTTTATATGTAGAGAAATCTTTGTCGCTTGAAATCACATCAATATTTATATTGCGATTATAAAAAGGTTTGTAGAACCTAAAAATTTCTGCTTTATTATCAAATGCTTCACTCTGCCGCTGCCCTCGAAAGCTTGCATAACTATCAAAATCATATACAACCGCTACACTTGATTTAACCTCAGATTGCATTATAGCCGGGTTTTCCTTCATTGCTTTGAAGAAACTCATAACCTCGTAAAATTTACGTTTCTTTTTATTATCGCTGTCTATGATGCCGTAGCAAAACTGCTCTGCGCCTTTTGTTGCGGCTCTGTATCTGAAATATATGAGTGCCGAAGCACCATGCGCCACCGACTGATAAGACCACATCTTACCCTGATTAGGGCGAGGCAGATAACCGATAACATCGTGCCCTTGAGCGCCCATAATAGCCTCTGTAATCCAAAAGTTTTTCCCTTTAAGACCACGTATATAGTCCAGCATACAGGCAATTTCATGCGGTGCAATAGGCTCTTTCTGCCCTCCCCATACAGGATAATTATTATATGCAGCAACATCTATATGATTAGCTAGCTTTGAAAAATCAACGCTTTTATCAAAAAAGCCGCCCGAAAAATCATGTATAACAGGAGTATTTTCTAAATTAGAACGCAAAATCTTGTACTGCAATTCAATATAGTTTTCAATAGAACGGCTCCTGAACTGCTCCCAATCAAGTTTCATTGATGGATTATGTGTCGTAATGGTCGGCTTTGGAAGAGGGATTTCATCAAAGCTGTTATACGTTAAATTCCAAAATACAGTACCCCATATTTCGTTAAGACTGTCAATAGTGCAGTATTTTTCTTGTAAAAATTGCCTAAAAGCAATTTTACAGTTATCACAAAAACAAATATCGCTGCCCTCATGCCCCAGTTCATTGTCAATCTGCCATGCTATAATTGATTCTTCATTTTTATAATGCTCGATAAGGGCTGTTACAATCTGTGTTGTAAGAGATTTATATTTCTCGCTGTTAAAGCAGTAAACACGCCTGCCGCCGAAACTGCGCTTCTGACCGTTATCAAATTCGGACACACAATACGGGTATTTATCGGCAACCCATGCCGGCATTGTTGCAGTAGGTGTACCAAAAATTATATTAAGCCCTTTATCCTTTGCCTTCTCAATAACGTTGTCAAAAAAGGAAAAGTCGTATTTGCCCTCAATAGGCTCCATTATATGCCATGCAAACTCTCCTATACGTATAGTGTTTGCGCCAAGCTGTAAAATATTGTCTAAATCTGCATCAAGTAAATTACTGTCCCATTGCTCTGGGTAGTAATCTACGCCCAAAATATTATCGTTCATTGGCATCAACCTCCTTTAAATGGCATGTATAAGTTAAATAATCGCCAAAGAGTTCTGGTATTGCTAAGCCGGCGTGCTTTAAAACAAGGCCGCTATACACATCGCCTGTTTTTTCGTCCTTATACCATTTACTGCCGTCTGCACAGGGTATTCTTATTCTGTATAGCGGCTGGTTAGGCTGTGTTAAGAATTGAATAAACGTAAAATACAGCTCGGCTCTATCTTCGTCTGCAATACACCAAGCGGCGTTGTTGGTTTCAAATGGGCTCACAAGGCGGTAGAAGTCCCCGTTTCGGATAAGCCCCTCAAGCTGCCGGTATTCTTTAATTTGCTGTCTAATAATGTGTTTTTCTTCTTCGTCAATCTGCTCCAAGTCCAGCTCATAGCCGAATGCTCCGGTGAAAGCCACATCGCCCCGGGTTTTTAACGTTGTGCGCCTGTTCGTCTGGTGATTTGGAGACTGGCTGACGTGTGACGACATTACGCTAAGTGGGTAGACCATTGATGTGCCGTATTGGATTTTTGTGCGCTCTACTGGATCAGTATTGTCGCTCGTCCAGTGCTGTGGTGCAATGTACAGCATTGCAGGGTCGAACCTTCCTCCTCCTCCGCAGCAGCCCTCTATCAAGATGTTTGGAAAACGCTCTCTAATTCGCTCAAATAACTCGTAAACACCGAGCATGTTTCTGTGCCATGTCTCCCGCTGTCTATCAGCTGTTGCAGTAAATGACTGCACCTCGGACAGGCTTCTGTTAATATCCCATTTAATATACTCTATGTTAGCGCTCTCCAATATGCCCGAAATGGCATTATATAAATAATTCCGTACGTCTTCACGAGATAAGTCGAGCGCAAGCTGTGAGCGAGATTCCTGTTTGTGGCGGTTATGAACATGCAGACACCAATCGGGGTGCGCCTTATAAAGATTGCTCTGTTCAGAAATCATTTCCGGCTCTATCCATAACCCCAACGCCAAACCCTTTGCATTAACAGAGTTTGCAAGTGCGCTTAAACCGCCGGTAATCTTTTCCTCGTTAACATACCAGTCGCCCAAGCTTGTTTTGTCATTGTTTCTGTTGCCATACCAGCCATCGTCCAGCACTAACATGTCAATGCCCAGCCCAGCGGCTTCATCAGCAATAGCCAACAATTTTTCGGAGTTAAAATCGAAATATGTTGCCTCCCAGTTGTTGATTACAACGGGACGCTTTTTGTCGAAATCCCTACACATATGCTTATTGAAAAAGCGGTGGTAATTGCGTGACATCTTCCCTATGCCCTGCTGTGAATATGTTAAAACAACTTCTGGGGCGGTAAAACTTTCGTTTGGTTCAAGCTTCCATTTAAAGTCTGTCGGATTAATGCCTATTGCGGCACGTGTTTGATTTATTCCGTCAACATCACACAAAGCAACAAAATTGCCGCTGTAAACTAAACTAAATCCATATGCCTCGCCTGTTTCTTCTGTTGCATTAGGCGAAACAAGCGCAAAAAACGGATTATAATGATGGCTGGAATTGCCTCGTAAGCTTTCAATAAGTGAAACACCGTTATGCAGCGGATGCCTTTCAACATTCCTTTCGCACGCCCATCTGCCAAAGAGTGTCATCATATGGAAATCCGAATGATAAAAATCCACACACGCAGACAGCACACGGTTAATAAATACAGTGTCTTGCGACAAATTACGCACTAAAACGCTTCTAGTAATTATATCTTGGTTCTTAAATGCTGTGTATAAAAGGTTAACCTCAACGTTTGATGTTTTGTCAAATAAAGTGATTTCCAGCGTTTCCGCTTCGTCTTCATTTGCAAAGCTTGACGGCAAAGGCGAGAGAGAGAGCTTTCCCTTATAAATTTTGTGGCTTTTATAGCGCATATCGGTTGCGGTTGAACCATCGGGAAGTGTGATTGCAATGGCCGATGTGCGATAGTCCCCAACTCCAAACCCTGGGTATTCCTGCAATGCGGTGTCAAGTGAATAACCCCTGTCGCCATAGGCCTCCAAGGGGTTTCCGGAAAACCCTCTATCCTTAAACCTCACAAGAAAGTCAAGGTTGGTGTCGTTAATATAGCTTCCGAAATAAAGGTGCGAAACAACGCCTCCGGGTAACAGCTTAATGGCATAGCTTATGCTTTTGCCATCTAGTTTAAATACTTTATTCTTTTTATCAAATAAAATTGGCAAAGTTATTCTCCTTTAAATCGCCGAATACGTCAAGCGCATTCGGCGCTATTAATTTAAATATTTAATATTTATTTTTATACATTTGTTCAGCCTTTTTAATAATTGCGTTTGCTTCATGTTCATCTATTTCATAAGGAAATTCAAAATAGCAAGATAATCCTTGCGGCTTTAATTCGCCAAACACAACATCAATATCATCGGGCTTTAGTCCAATATTAATGAGCTTGCCGGCATTTTGTATCTTTTTAAGCACATCAATCCAATGCTTTGCCGATGGCTGACCAGCACCGTAAACCCATTGCACACCTGCTAATTCCGGTATTTCAAGAAGGGCATCTAAGTGCTTCAAAGCGCCGGGTCCGTCCAAATGAAAAATTGTTTTGTTATTTAGGAATTTAATCTCCTCCAAGAGTTCCGGCAACACAAATAGGTTAAAATTATCCGGCGAAATCATGCAGATAAAGTCCGCCGATGTAACGTACCAACGGCTTTCATTATAAAGCCCCATCCAGTTAGATGTACCCTTTATGTTTCGTTCGGTAATATCGCACAATGCGCTGAACTGCTTTTTAAACGCCGGCAAAAGGGTTTTGCTTGAATGCTCAAACGCCTCGGGGCTATCAAAAATATCCATGCAAAGCTGCTCAGGCCCTCTTAACGACACAAGACCGTCAACTCCGGGGTGAAGATCTGTTATGCCAACAAAATAATCGCCTTTGGCATCATTTACGAAGTCGTCTGTCATTTTGCATATCTTCTGCCACCATTTATTATCCTCGGAAAATTCAAGCCTTTCTGTCCAGTCCTTAATAAAGGGTACACTGTAGCTTGTTGTTTCTTCAAACATAATATCTGCGCCGAAAGTTGCCCCGAATAAATCGGGACCTAAATTCGGATTAATCTGCGGCAGTTTCTCGGCAACATATATGGTGTTTTCAAATTGTGCACGAGATGTCTTTATTATGTGTTCGGTATCAAGCCATCTGTCCATTAGGCTTTCTGGTTGTTTAATGTTATAGTTTTTGCCCTTTTCCTTAACAGCCGAGAGCAGTAAAATGGGGCGTTCATTCTCATTTGCCCAAAATTCCTTATACCGTTTTTGCACCTTTTCAAAATCCTTCATATAGTACATTAAAAAGTCCTCCGTTATTTTACTGATGAACCTACAGTCATTGCCCTCTCAACCTGCTCACTTAATAAAACGTATACAAGCACGGTCGGCAAGCTGGCAATAACCATAGCCGCCCCCATTGCACCCCAATTTGTTGTAAATTCCCCTTGAAAGAACAGTAGCCCTAAAGGAAGTGTCTTCAGCGATTCCTTTGTAATGAGTATAAGAGCCATAGTAAACTCATTCCAAGCATTAAGAAAGATGAAAATACAAACGGTTGCAATCGCCGGCGAAATAGTCGGCACAATAATCTTTAAAAAGGCTGTGTATATGTTTGCGCCGTCTATACAGGCTGCCTCCTCAAGCTCTTTTGGAAGTGTGCCGAGAAACCCCGAAAATACCATTGTTGCAAAAGATAGATTAAATGCGATATAAGGCACTATGACAGCAAGCCTTGTGTTAGCTATGCCCAAATCACGCACAAGCACGGCAAGCGGAATCATAATAACCTGAATTGGGATAAACATGCCAAGCAGCATGTATGTTTTCATATGGCTTTGAAACTTAAACCTAAGCCTTGTAACGGCAAAGCTGAACATAAGCGCTAATATAACAGTAAACACAACGGTGCAAAGCGTTGTAATAACACTGTTCATAAAATAAAGCGGTACGTTATATGCGCTTAGAGCAGCCTCATAGTTTTCAAACCTAAACGTAGTAGGTATGCCGAAAGGGTTTGTTATGAAAATTTCATCATTGTTTTTAAATGAATAAAACAGCATCCACACAAGCGGATAAAGCGAAAATATGGCATAAATCCACAAAACAGCCTGTTTTAATACCGATAGCGATTTATCTTTAACACTCATTTACGGCACCTCCTTAATATTGAATAGGCTCTTTGGAAACAACCCGGCTTATAATCATCGTTGCTATTAAACATTCAATTACAAGAACAACCGCCGATGCACTACCGTATCCATATTCATTAAGCCTAAATGCGGCTCGATTCATTAAATATGTAAGCGAATATGTCGCATTACCAGGCCCGCCGCCAGTCATAATGTATATGTTTGCAAAAGCGTTAAGCCCCCCCGTAACAGCCAACACAATGCAAAACTTATAGCTTTCTGCCATTAAAGGGATGGTGATGTGCCTGTGCGCCTTCCAACTGGCGCAGCCGTCTATAGTAGCCGCTTCAAAGTAATGCTCTGGAATGGACTTTGCGGCTGTAAGCAGCAATATAAAGTGGTAACCCGCATACTGCCATGAATTTGTAAATATAACGGCATAAATAGCGGTGCTTTCATTTGAAAGCCATTCCTGCTGATAATTCACACCAAGCGCCTTAAACGCCAGATTAAGAAGCCCTGTTTCTGGATTCAATATTGAGAGCCATAGCTGGCAAACAACCGTTACAGAAAGTACAACTGGTATAAAGTATGATACACGCAAAAACCGCTTGCATTTCGTGTCAATGTCTATAACAGCAAGAGCCAGTACTGTTCCCACTAATACTTGAAATATAGTTTGCAGTATTGCAAATATTAAACCATTTTTAACTGATATATAAAATATTTTATCGTCAAAAAGGTCAACAAAGTTTTGAATCCCTATAAAAACAGGTTCAGAAACACCGTCCCATTGGTACAGGCTCTTTATGAATATCTGTGTTACGGGGTACATGACCATCAACGTAAACAATATTAGAGTCGGCAATGCGAATATCAAAATAGCTTTTTTATCACCCAAATACCGTTCCAAAGTTTAACCCCCTTTTTAAATTTGTATAAAGCCGCTGCATTTGCGGCGGCTTAAATACTTCAATACAATTAATAAGAATTGCTCCGCAATTAAGCCGCTATAAAGCGGCTTTTCGACTTCGTCGAACTCACGTTAATTTATTTACCCTGTGCTTTTTCAATAGCCTGTATGAAATCTTCTGTCGAATAATTACCTGCAATAATGCGTTGGCATTCATCTTCAAGTGTTACTTTTAAATTTGAATTGCCGATGCCCCATGCAAAAGCAGTTGTACCTGTAGTCTTTGGCAGGTATTCGGATAATTTAGTCATCATTGGTGGGTATTCTTTTTCAATGGGTTTATCAACTTTAACCGCAACAATTGGGTTAGCCCTTTGGGTATACTTGAATTCTGCATATTTTTCAGAGATAAACGCCGCAACTTGAGCCGCAAGCTTAGCATCTTTAGTAGACGGAGAAACTGCATAGCCGCCTACATTACCGCTTCCGGAAAATGCATATCTTGATGATTCAATTTTATCAGCGGAAGCAGCAGGGAAAGGAATCCAGTCTACTTTGTCTCCCAAGTTTTTGGTAGAGTCCTCTATTTCCCACTGACCATTTAAGAACATTGCCGCGCCGCCTGTGTAGAACAATGAACGAGCTTGGTCATAGTTCATGTTTGTTGCGCCTTTTTGAACAAGCCCTTTGCTGATAAGTTCTTCCAAACGTTTGGCAGCTTCTACATAACCTTCGTCTGTTGCTTTTGTTTCACCTGTATCCAGCCCTTTTATACCAGATGGAACAAATCTTGTCACAAGCATATCGTACAACGCAACACACGGCCATTTCTCTTTTGCAAAAATAGAAAGAGGCGTAATTCCTACGGCATTAAATTGTTCTATAGCCGTTAACAGTTCGTCGTATGTTTCTGGTATTTTAACATTGTTAGTTTCAAATATCTCCTTGTTTACGTACAAAAGCACCATTTCATGCCCTGCATATGGGAATGCATAAATGTTTCCGTCTGGGTGGTAAAGAATATTTTCTGTACTTTCATATACTTTGTCGGTATAGCCGAACTCTTTTGCGTAGTCATTTAAAACCGTAATGTTGTTAGACTTAATGAAGGTATTAATCTGGTCAAGTCCAACATTGTAAATGTCCGGCATATTGCCTGTTGCCGCATATGTTTTAAGCTTTTGACCATCGTCTTGTGCTTGAATGTCAAGTTCAAGCTCGATGTTCGGCATTTCCTTTTTAAGTTCTGCAACCGCATAGTCATAAGGCAGTTTTGTGTCGTCGTCCGAGTATTGTGCATAAATACGAAGTTTGGTTGTGCCGCCGCTCTGTTCACCGCCGTCTGCGCTTGCCTGTTGAGTCTCGTTTGCTTCCTTTGGAGCGCAACCGGAAAGAGCCACTGCAGATATTAATAAACTTGCGGCAATTCTTGTTACTAATTTGTTAAATTTCATGTTTTTCCTCCTTAATATTTTTTTAACGATAATTTACAGTCTTATTAAGGATTATAAGGGAATTAGGTTTAAAAATAAATGGATAAAACACGCTACATATGGAAAAAACGCTATATTTCGTCATACTAACATTACTTCAAATGTGTATTATGTACAATATTACTGTATTCCGACGGCGATATCCCGAAGAATTTCTTAAAGCATTTGCTAAAATATGCAGCGTCATTAAAGCCGATTGTATATGCAACATCACTAAGCTTTGTATCAGCAGATGATATAAGCTCTTTGGCTCTTTTCATACGTAAATCGTTTATATATTCCAAAATATTGATGTCATATTCTTTTTTGAATACAAGTCTCAAATAGCTTGCGTTTACATAGAGTGATTCTGCAATGCTTGAAACAGTTATATTTGGCATTAGGTATTTTTCGTCTATAAGGCGTTTAGCGTTCTGTGCAAGCATCATAGAACGTGTCAGTTTTTTAGGCGTGTTTTCCGGTAAAACAATGTGCTTTTTCGGGTTGTTTCGCTCGTTATATCTCTCAATCAACACTGATAAAACGTCTATAAGCTCATCTTCTACAACCGGCTTTAAAATATAATCCAAAACACCTATTTTTATTGCTTGCTTTGCATACTCGAATTCGTTATGTCCCGTTATAAGAATAATTTCTATATGTTTTTTTACATTTTTAATGTGTTTTGAAAAGCCTATTCCGTCTAAAATAGGCATGTTAATATCAATAAAACACACATCAACTTTTATCTTTGAGCATAGTTCCAGCGCATCTCTGCCGTTTTTCGCCGTTGCCACAATAGAAATACCATAGTCCTCCCAAACGATAAGCGACTTAAAATATTGAACAAACAAATCCTCATCATCTACAATAATGGCATGTATCATTGGGAAACCACCCCCCTTTTCGGTATAATCATAGTTATTCGTGTGTATGTGCCGTATTCGCTTTCAATGGTTAGGCCGTAATCAATGCCGAAATACAGCTTTAGCCGTGTGTCAACATTTTTAATCCCAAAAGAATCTGTCTTTTCTTCCATTAATAAGCTCGGCAGCTTTTCTTTCTTAATCCCTGCGCCGTTATCAAAAACAGTTATGTGTATGTTTCCGTCTTTTTCCTCTGTTGTAATGATAATTGTGCCGGAGCGTTCGCTCTCTTTTAAGCCGTGGTAGATAGAGTTTTCCACAAGCGGCTGAATGGACAGCTTAGGTATTATGAAATGATTTAAGTTTTCGTCAATATCCTCTTTATATTCAAAGAGGTTTTCATACCTGAACTGCTGAATCTTTAAATAATCATTTATGCCTCTAATTTCAGTGCCTAATGGGATAAATTCCTCGCCGCCGCTTAGTGCTATCCTGTAGAAATCTGCAAGAGCCTTTGTTGTGGTTTTTGCACAGTCTATTCTCCCCAAATGAGCCAATATATATATTGTGTCGAGCGCATTATACAAAAAATGTGCCTTTATCTGGCTTTGAACAAGAGATAACTGTAAAATACGTTTCTTCTCATATTCATCTTTAATCTTTTCCATGAGATTGTTATTCTCGTCAAGCATTGAGTTAAATGAAACACTCAGTACCTCTATTTCATTTGCACTCTCCACTGTCTCTATTGTTGAGCCCATAAATGTCCTTACATTATGTATAGTCTCGCACAGGTTAAGAATTGGCTTGGACAAATATCGGGACAGCTTTATAGATAACACAATAGCAAAGCAAAAGAAGATAACAGCACATATGCCAAAGTAAATAAACAACACATTCATATCCCTTAAAACATCATTAATAGGCACAATGTAAACTAAGTCGACACCAAGCCTTGCAATAGGGGCAGAGTTTTGAACATAGCTTTTACCGTCAAGCCGGATTATGCTTATTTTGCCTTTTTTGTTATGGGGTAAGTCAAATGATGAAAGCCTCAAGCTTCTGTCTGCAATTGACAATATGTTTCCGTTGCCGTTAACGAGGAAATATGACGAATTTTTTGTAATACCTAAATCGGAATATATGCCGGAAATCTCATTTTCATTGATTAAGACAAATAAATATCCGAGCAAATCCCCCGTTACAATATCATGCACGTTTTTGCCTGAAACGACAACCGCCTCTTCAGAGCTGCCTGAATAGAACGATGGGTAGATGCCCATATCGAACCATACGGTCCTTGTGCCCGAATACGCCATTGTGCTGATAATATCATGCGGGATATGCTCCTTAAACGATTGTGACATTATTGGGCTGGTTGAATAAATGTTGCCGCTCATGTCTAAAAACAAGGCAGAGCTAATTCCGTCGTAAGCCGTAATTGCTCTGTAAAGGCTTCGCTCCACTGCATTCATATCGGTTATGCCCAAATCTTTAACGCCCTCTTCGTTCTTTAAAAAAGGCAACTCGTTTAAGCTTAAAACAATCATATTTGAACAATCTGTCATTGTTAACAGTTTAGATTCTATGGTACTGCTTACCACCTTAATGTCGTTAATCGCCACGGTGTTTGTATGGTTTATGACAGTGCGCTGCATTATAAAGCCTGTGCCTATAACTAAAATAAGCAGTATATTCGTTATAAGTACAGCATAGCTAACTGTTATTTTTTTTTGTATATTAAGCTTGTCAAACCTTGAAAAAGCACGCTTCATAACCACCCCTCCCCATACCAATAATACATCAAAATGCAATAAACATCAAGAGTGCATAAACGAAAAAATACCCGTTTATGTGGGGTTAAGAACAAGTCAATTTTCTATAAAAGGGGGACAAAGTTACTTGTCGTAAACCTTTGCGTAGGTTACATCAGAGTTTTATAATTATAAAATCATATCCTATTGGAGTTTAGACCTCGGGATGGCTTCAGTGTATAGTGTTCAAGAAAACCAGTAAATTCAAGGTTTCACCCATGCTTAAAAAATCTCTTTTATGCTAAAGGGCATAATAAAGGCAACATACTAAATATATGGTATGCTGCCTTATGCATCATGATAGTATACTTCAATACTGGAGTGAGGACGGTTAAAGATTATTTTATCAATAATGCTTCGTATTGCCTTTTGTTTAATGGTTGTTTCGCAATCTGATATTATTATGTCAATAACCGATTGTATCTTGCCTTTGAAGCTATTGTCTGCTACAGTTGGTCTGCTACTTGTAAGTACTTCAATTTCTTCAGCAAGATTTTGTTTCTGTTGTTCTAAGTCCACCTTGTACTTTTTGTATTCATCCAGTGTATAAACCTGGGCTAAATATGCCTCGTTAGCACGAAGCATACGTGCGTCCATTTTATTAAGCTGTTTCTGCAAGGCATCTATTTCGTCTTGTGTTGAATCAAAACGGGTAACTTCCAATTGAAAGCCGGATGACTCACAGTATACAAGAGCATCATTGAGCTCCTCAACGATAGCTTTTTCTAGTTTTGTAATTGAAATACTGTGTGAGATGTTACATGTAGCCGTATTATATCCTCTGCACTGAAAGTGTAGGTAGTCCGGATTACGTGAAGATACAAGAGTTTTACCACAGTTTGAACATTTTACCAACCCCGAAAGCCAATGCTTGCATTCGTGTAACGGGCGTTCTTTAGGCTTAGCCATCTTCTTCCTACTATCCATCTTCTCAATAGCCTTTTGGAATAGGTCTTCCGAAATAATCGGCTCATGGTTACTTTCGGCTATAATTGTATCAGGGTGCTTGAAGTTACGTCGAACCCTCTCTGTGGGTGTCCATCTTACTTTACCTGCATATATTGGATTTTGCAAAATGTATTCTATGTTACGGCGGTCGATAGGGTTTCCTCGCTTGCTCATAATGCCCATATTGGTTAATTGCCGTGTTATTTGAGATGGTCCTTTATCATGCTCTACGTATTGATTGAAAATGAAGCGCACATATTCCGCTTCCTGCTCCATGATTTTAAGAACATTGTTATCTCCCACGGTATAACCTAACGGCGGTGAAGTCTGAAAGCCACCCATACGTGCTTTCTCTGTCATTCCCTTCTTAACTTCTTCTGCTAGGTTGATACTGTAATACTCGGCCATTGCTTCTAATATGGCTTCAATTAACCCAGACATTTTATCTTCTTCATCTAGGGATTCCGTAATGCTTACCACTCGTATTTTACATTGCTTCTTCAACATTGATTTATATACAATGCTGTCCTCTCGATTACGTGCGAAACGGTCAAATTTATGTACTAATATTACATCAAACGGTTTCGGTTTGGTTTTAGCAATACCTATCATCCGCATGAAGTTTGGTCGTTTATCCGCATTTCTACCAGAAAAACCTTCATCGGCAAAGATAAATTCCGGTATTACTTCCATATTGTTCTTTTTGGCGTATTCAATCAAGGCTTTCTTTTGTGCCGCAGGAGAATATTCTGTTTGGTCATCAGTAGACACCCTTATGTAAAGAGCGGCTCTCAGAACTTCCTTTTTCATTTTTTCACCCCCCTCACTGGGTTATATTATTAAAGCATTATTTAGACGTAGCATTTACATGTACAAAGCCTGCTTCTTTCATGGCAGCGTTGTTCCATGCGGTTGCTAAACACTTTTGTTCTTCAATAGGTAGTTCTTTCCGTTTTATTTTCTTACCACAACGGATGATGTATCCAGTTACGGTCAGTTTTTTTGCTTCAGCCATGCCACCAGCTCCTTTTAACCAGTGTATGACTAACTGCATGTATATAATGAATGCTGATATTGGGGTAAAAGAGCATTAAAAAACTATGATATCGTTTCCCGTCAGATAGTCTAACAGCTCTACACAAACAAGACCTGTTCTGCATTGTATGATGCAAATAAGGTTTATTTGGTAAAACTGGCGTCACTCCTTGTGAATTAAATTCCATTCACAAAGGAGCTTTGCTCTGGTAAAGCATGTGGGTTTCCTCTATAATAAGCCATATTGAGAAACATTAATATGCCCCAAAATACTATTGTTTAAAACCTATACCCTAAAACCATACCGTCCTCCGTATTGCTCAATAACAATTTTCGCAACTCTAGGGTCTGACTTTTTAATTTTAACAGGATATTCCAATTTTTTTTCATAAACCCACATTATTATCTCTCCTCACGAATTAATTAAAATCCTTTTGCCATGGCCATGGGTCGTCTATCCAGTCAAATTCGTAATTTGCCGCAGAGCGAAATGAAGTTAACGGACCATATTGATTTTCGTATTCACATCTTGCGGCATTGGCTTTTTTAAGGATTTCATTATATTTTTCGATAGCTTCGCAGTCGCTTGGATGAGTGTCAAGATACAAGCCGATGTCAACCAGCATGAAGTCGAGGGCGGAAAGCGTCCAGAGCAGAGTTTCTCTGCTTCTGTCTGTTATAGACATACTTTTGATAAGAGAGCTTTTATACATATTTTTTCCTCCTAATCCGTATATTCACAATAATGCGGCTTATAAAGGCACGAGAACACAGTTCCTTTTATAAGAGCTTCCTCTGGAGAGAATAATTTAAATGTTGTTTGAAACGGGACATATGACCTGGCAAGCTCTTTTTCTCCCGCTTCATGGGAGTTTTTTTGTGAATAGCTTTTGAAATTTTGACTGGAATAATTAGAATAGTCCACGGCAATTACCTCCT
>CAZJGG010000069.1:0-14793 GCA_964545475.1 uncultured Eubacteriales bacterium
ATCGGCTTCTGCCTCAATTCTTTTATCAAGCTCCGCCTTTTGTGTGTTAGTAAGAGCTGCTTCATTAGCCGAAAGCTCATTAATAAGCTTTCTGTTAGCCTCAATTTGCTTGTAATAAAATTCAACAGTATAAGCGGATTCATCAGGGCGCAAAACTTTATTTGCGTTGTAAGTTCTTTCGTTTTCAGCAAGAAGCTTATTATTTTCAGAAATAATTCCATTGATTTCTTCCTGTTTAATTTTTAAAATTTTGTCTTTGCGTTCTTCCGCCGCTTTAACAATTTGTTTTTCAATTTCTGCTATTTTTCCATAATCATCATTATAGCTGTCTTTAAGCCCCTCATAAGCGTTTATAACAGCGGCAAAATCTGTAGTAGAGGGGTCGCCGGTTTTCATAGATTGTATTCGCTTCATTTGCATTTGATATTCTTCGTCAAACTGCTTTTTGCGTAAATCATGAAGCTTTAATTCAAGGTTCATTTGCTGAACCATGTTGTTTTCATACAAATGCTGAACCTTTTCATACCCCTCAATTCTTTGAGCCGTCGTCCAGTCTTCCAACTGTGCCAAATCAGAAATTGCTTTTGTAAGCTGGGAAAGTGCCTGACTTGTGCCGTTAAAGCCGATAACCTGCTCGCTCTGGTCAATAAACTGTTTGTATTTATCGCTTGCAGTAGACAACCCTTTTTCAAAATTGGAAGTATCAACGTTTATAGTCGCCACTGCACTGCCAACATGAACCGCCATAGTTTCCCCTCCTTAAAACTTTTTTAGAAAATCAATTAAGTCATTACTTTCAACGTTAAAACTAGGCACTTTGTTGTTGCTAATATTAAGGCTTATAAAAGCACAAGCCTCGTCAAAGCAATATGCCGTGTATTCGTCTTTAATACCTAAAGATTTACTGGGCTTTTCATTGTAAAACTTAGCAAAATTAATTATCCCCATTATTTTCTTCGTCTGTACGAAAGGATTTGAGAGCCTTAACCCCCAGTTGCGTATAGTTAAAAATAGCTAAGTACTGCAAATCAGTTAAAACAACTCCGTTTTCCTCAAGCTCTTGCATACTTGGTTCAACCAAAGCATTTTCGGCAATAATATGAAAAAGCTCTGCCGTCTCCTTAAACCGAGAAGAATCCTTTATATTTTCAGAAACTCTGCCGTTAAACAAAGATTCCGCAACAGGAAGAAGCAAATTAGGTATATACCCTTTAGCGGCAAGCCCCAATATAGACGGTTTTTTAAGCCTAGCAACAAAACAATTTCCGTCAGTAAAAGGGGGAAGCTCCACAATTTCGCCATTAACTATATTTTGAATTTTTGTTATATCATTTTCATTATACATAATATATCTCCTTGGAGTACACCATGTATTATATACATGGTGTACTTATTTTTGTTAAATTTCAGGCAAGCTCTTTACCATTTCAATTATATATGGTGCTTGTCCTTTATCCGGCGCAGTCTTTATAATGTATTTAGCGGAATAAAACTTATCATCTTCAAAGCCAAGCTCCACAGGCTCTCCTTTGCCGTTTGGCATAGAAAGCTTTACATACCCTAAAACAACCCCAGAAGTATCAGTCTCTTCCGAGTAAATATCAACGCTAAATGATTTAAGTTCAGGCGTGCTTCCAGCCGTCGGCGGTTTATAAGATAAAAACTCGCCGTCCTCATCCTTTTCAATAACTCCGCCCTGCAAAAGAGCAACAACCTCCGGCAAAAACATATTATCTGAAAACTCTAAATCAACGCCTTTTATAGTGGAATCAAACTTCCTTTGAGCCTTTAAAACTCCTTTAATCGTCAATTCGATTTTTTTGCCTTCTTCAATAACAACTTTTGCGCTTGCCTTTGTTGATGTTGTAAATGAATATTTTTTGCCATCGCTATCAGTTAAAACAACAAGCGCAACCCCAATCAATGCCTTTTCAATAACATTATCAGGCATACCCTCATCTCCTTTTTTTAGTTATATTATAAGAAATACTTACAGAATAAGCTTTTACGCTGTCGTCAATAACGGCCGGCGTAACGATATGAGTTTTTTTAAGCTCTTTAAGCTCGTTTAAACAGTCTTCAACCATTTGAACATATTCCTCCATCTGGGAATAATTACCCAAAGGGAAAAACACAATAATATCTATGTATTGCTTAATAAGGCTGGTTAAATAAGGGGTTTGCCCCCGCTCCTTAATAACTGCATAAGGCTCTTTGCAAACTCCTGTGTGCTGCCCGATAGCAAAAACTCTAAAGCCATTATTCTGTAAATGTTTATAAATTTGTTTATACATAAGACACCTCAATTCTATAGGCCGTCAAACATTTTTTTCAGTTCTTCGTTAACTATTTTACCGCTTTCATAAATTGTTGGTGCTATAATCTCATTAATTTTCTCGTTTCCAAGCTTTAAGTCAGCAGCAATAACATCAATGCCAATGCCCTTAGGTGTAATGTTAACGTCAGTAGCTATTTCAGCTGCTCCAATTGCTGTTAAGCCATTTTCATTAACCCTTTTTTCCGCATCTCTTTTAATTCTATTAGCAATTCTATTTGCCGCATTTAAAAGCTCTTCTTTAAAATTTTCCAGTTCCATTTTTACAACCTTTCAAGTGAAAAATCAAAATAAACATCAAAATTTTTGCCTAAATCCGTAATTTCATATGTAACTCCATTAAGCTCAAATCTATCTCCGGCTTGTATTTTTTCAGAATCTTCATTAACAATTGTTAGGAATTTTTCAGAAATCCGCTTCCCCGTTTTGCCGGAATCATTTAAGTAATTGCTAATATAAGAATTTCTTCCTAAAACAAGAGAGCCTTTGTAATATTGCCCCTTTATTACAGCAACAAATTCTTCGCTAATCTGCTCGTTAAACTCATTATAAATACAACGCTTTAATTCAATTTCAGATGCCATTTGCATTATAGCTTTCAGCACCTTCTTTTTAAGTACCTCCGAATTAAACGCCGCCATTAAACTTCCCTGCCTTTTGCTCCGCCGCAATTTTTTCTATATCTTCTAGCAAGGCTTAGCCAGTATTTCCTGTTATTAGGAAGCTTTAACCCAGAGGGTAGAGTGATATCATCATTTTCAGCCTTTTCAATCAGTGCATTGTAAGAAGCCTTATTAACATCCCATTCAGCATCAATTAAAAAATTTATCAAGCTTTCATCCTCAAAAAGAGGGTAAGTGGTTTCTCTTAAATTACTCTTTAACTGCTTTAACGCTTTTTCTTGTTTTTCGTCTGGTTCAAATTCCATTTAAGCCTCCTTAAGAGATTTTATAATCAAAGGAAACAATTTTTATTTGCTTAGGTTCATATGCTCTTTCCCAATTTTCCGGGTTAGCTAAATCTGTAGATTTAGGACCTTCCGGGTTAATGTCATTAGTTCCTGCATAGGCAACGCCTACAGGGTGCAGTATATAAGTTTTTCTGCTTATAATATAATCCACGCCTGAACCCTTTTTTCTATCTCTGTCAAACTCTAAAGGAACAAACCCTGCCGGTGCGCCATTGCCGAAAGCAATAGCGTTTGTGCCGAAAATATAAGAACGGTACTGACTGCCATTTTTTAAGCTGCCGTCGTCAACAATAACTCGAAGCCCCATGTATGTATCAAAAGGTACGCTGTCGGAAGGTCTAACAGTTTCAATTAAATCCTTTTTCCTTAAATATGCTTTAACGTCTGAATGCATAACAATTGCCTTTAAATCTTCGGAAGCATCGCCTAAAAGCTGCATTGCCCCAATTAAATGTTCAGGAGACAAAAGCCCGTCTCCGCCACCGCTTTCCAAAGTGCTGTAATTTAAGCATTTCATACTAGGGCAATCAAACGCCCCAGTTAAAATTTTAAAAAGCTCCCGTTGCATGTCTCTGCACCAAAACTCGGCAATTAAATTTGCAACTTCCCCAATAGGGTCTTCGCCGGACATAGCCGCCGCCAAATCAGTTGCGCTCCACATTTTAGCTCTGCGGATTATGGGCGCAATATCTTGCCCAACGCCGATTTTATTTGCAGTAAGGTCATTATCCTCGCTTATATGCTCGGATTCCCCAGTCAAATCCTCAAAATAAGGCATCATAACCCTTTTTCCAGGCATAGAAGCAAGTCGGTCATATTCCTCTGAAAACCTTAAAATTCCGCTTTTAAACAAAGCCGACTTTTCAACAGCTTTATTCACTACATATTTATTAAAAAACTCTGGTACAACTATATCTGACAATTTTAAACCTGCCATATTATCACTCCGTTTTATTATATTTTTCTATATTAAAAATGTTTTTAAAAATCCACTTCATTCATTAATCTTTTAGCAAGAGACGGATTTTTTTTATAAATTTCCGATTGTTTTGTAAGGTTAAAATGCTCTTTACTCCAGGGATTTTTTTCTCCCATTTGCTGGGTTTTTAAGTAACTGCCAAAACTGCCTGTCTGCACCTTTTTAACCTCATTTTCATAAAACAAAGAGGGAACTTCCAAAGCCAAAGCCTCCAACTGCTCTGCCAAGCCGTAAAGGCAACCGGTTTCATCTATATTAAGCTTATCCATGTCAAGCAAAGCCTTCACCATTTGAACTTTCTTAACATTTTCTTTTATTAACGCCTTTTCAATTTTTCTGTCAAATTCAATTTTGTCCTTTTCCTGCAAAAGCTGTGCGCACTGCTCTTTAAGTCTTTCAAGTTCTTCAGTTAAACCGTTAATTTCGTGTTCTTCCATTTTTTTCACCCCCTTTCACTTTCAATTTGTGTAAGCTCGTTTTCGGAAAAATCCGCTTCCCGCCCTTTATTCCATTTGTAAATAAAAGTTTTCCGGCTCATAAGATTTGCTTTAACAAGCTCTAAATCCAAAGTTTTCTCCTCATATTCATCTTCCATAAGAGGAAAAATGTTATCAACAAAAATCTTTAAATCCTGGGGAACATCAATATCAAAAAGCCTGTTTTGCCTGCCGATTACTAAAGCCGATTCAATAAGCCAAGTCAAAGCGCATCTCCATGTAACAAATTTTTCTTCGCATCTAGTTACCAACTGCCAATAAAGTGCCTTCAAAGATTTTCCGCTTGTCATATACCCTTTAAGCTCCTGAATGGATACAAGAGGCACATTAAGCATTTCATACATTTCAGATTTAATCCTGTTTAATGTATGTTCAAGTCTGTCATCATAGCTAAAATTAGATTCAAGCTTTGAAATTCCGGCTTGCCGCCCTTCAGCCGCAGTAACCTCCGTTTGCAAATCCATTAAAGCCCCCGGCGCAATAACCATTTGAGAAATACTTTCAGCCATTCCGTCAATAACAACAGTTTGGGGGAACATATTAAACCTAAGAGCGTCAACATCGTCGGATGATAGCCTGTTATATACATTTTGCATTTCCATCAGCCCCTCAACGTCGCTTTCGCCAAACAAATCCCCGGTAAGCCCGTCATTAACAATAACTTTCGCCGGAATAAAATTAAGCCCCGTATCTAAAGCATTGCTTTTTTCTTCAATTAACTCTCCGTATCCGTCGTAAATCCCTTCCCAAACAAAGCATTTTCCGTCAATTAGCTCATATTTTTGCCGCCAAACACGCTGTTTGCTTTTTTCGTCAGAATCATGCTGGGTATGGAAAAATATTATTTTAACAAGCCTTTCTGTGTCATCTCCATCAGTCTCAAATATAAACGACAAAGAGGGCACAAACCCAAAAATTATTTGTCCGTCGTCAGAAATTCCAACTTTAAGGGCAATCCGCTTGCCAATAAAGCAATCCTTAGCGGCTTTTAAAAGTTTTTCCGCAAATCTGTTTTTGTCAAGCATACCGTCAACAAAACACTGTAAGCAGGCTGCTTTTTCCTCATCTTCAGAAAACACAGTTATTTCAGGAGGTTTGCCAAACAAAAATCTTGCCTGTTCATTTATTAGCCTTTTAACAATATTTGAACGCTTTTTAGTTGGTTCATAATCCAGTCCATCAGTAATTTCCCAGTCCTGTCCGCACCCCTCATAAAAATCATAAAACCCAATTAATCTATGCAAATCCTGTAATAATGCGCCGCCATAAATTCCGCCCATTTCTGTTTCAATCAATTTTTGATAATTCATTTCTACCTCCAAGTACAAAGAACTGTACGTACATTTAAACTGCAAAAAATTATCTCATTCTTTTGCTTATAACATTTCTTTCTTTCAAATCGGCAACTTCATAACCGTCTAAGGCATACCAAATTGCTGAAAGTGTATGAGGGTCGCAATTAAATGTGTCGTAAATTATATCTCCGTTTTTGTCTTTAGCAAATATCAAGTCCGAAAGCTCGTTTATTGTCTTTAAGCATTGGTCCGAACAAACAATTGTGTAAAACCGCCTAAGCTTTTTAACATTAGCAATGCGAGAGTGGGGGAACTTTTTCGCCCCGGTCATTTTAAACCCTTGCTGCTTAAAAAATGCAATAGTTTTAGGCTCTGCGCTGTCGGCAATAATCAACTCACCGGATTTTCTAAACTCCTCTAAATCTTCCGCAAGCTGGTTGTCTGTTAAATGGTTCTTATAATATTCCCAATATATGTAAAGAGATTGCTTGCGGCTGTCTACAGCAACCCGGACAACAGCATTAAAACTTGTTTCAAACCCAAAATCCATTCCAACCCTAAATAAGTTGCATTCATTAACATATTCCATAACCTTGTCATGTTTTTCAACGCTAAAATTAGGCAGCACCTTAACCCCGTTTGCACCGAATTGCCCTAAATAAGCAATCCTATAAAGGTCTTTGTCGCATTTTTCAAGCTCTTTAAGTTGGTTTATGTAATCTTTGGTTAAAAACATGTTGTCAAAAGCGGTTGAATGGTGATAATAAATATCGTTTAATTTTATCATCCGCTCTTTATAAAGTTTTTTATCAAGCTCATTTCCCTCAAGAAAATGCTTAAATGTCCAGTTTTTCATGTCAACAGGGTTGCAGGAAAGTATAAAATGTAGGCTTCTAAATGGGTGTCTAACCCTGCCTAAAAGTTCTTTAAACCCGGCATATGGAATTTCAGGGCATTCTTCCAGCCAAACAATAGAAATATTGTTTATAGACTTCAACTTTTCCGGCTTATCCATTCCTTTAAAAATAATCACTGAACCGTTTTTAAAAGTAATTTTTAAAGGTGAAATATTAAACTTTACAAAATGATGCAGGTTAAGCTCCGAAATTATTTGAAACATTAATGAAAATGTAGACTCTCTATGAGTGTCGAAAACATTTCTAACAACAAGAGCCGTCCTCTGCTCTTCTATGAGCTTTAAAATAAGCTTTAACGCAACAGAATGAGATTTTCCCGAACCATAACCACCAACTAAAAAATAAAACTTATAATTCCAGTCGAAAATAAAATCTTCAAAATGTGGGTTAACTTTGATTTCCGTTGTCATTATCTTCCTCCTTGCGGCTTATTTGAATTTTCAGAGAATCCTGCTGTTCGGTTTTCTTTTGCACCGCTTTCTGCCCCCCGGATTTTTTTAATAAATAAAAGTCGGCAAGGCTATCAAGAGCTTTAAGTCTGTCTTCAAGCTTAATATTAATTTTATTTCCATCAATAGCAATTTGAGAAATGTTTTTGCCGTCATTAAAATCAGAAAAAGCAATAGATAAATATCTTTCAATAATTTCAACTTCGCAAAAATCAAGTACCAACGCTTTAGCGCTTCTTAGTTTTATAATTTCATTAATTATTGATGGGCTCGCAAGCAGCCTAGCTCCGGCTTTTTCAGCCTTATCCTCGGGAAAACCAGCTTTCAAAGCAGCCTGTGTAGCATTAAAGCTGTTTAAATAATGAATGCAAAAGCTTTTTTCTCTTTCACTGCCTATTAAGTTTAAATCAATTTTCTCTGAAAATTTTTTCAGCCATTTCTTTAATCTGTTTATTAAAATCTTATTCACCTCATTTCTAATATCTCATCTGGTAATAAATAATTATTATCTTTGAATATATGTTTTGTCGCAAGCTTGTCCGCAAAAAGCAAAGCAGATGCAGTTTGCTTTTTTTCCAGCTCAATAATGTGGTTTGAGCCTATTTCAGCGTATAAAGAATCGCTATTTAAATGTCCTCCAACCAGATTCATAAAAATTCTTCCAGCAGCACCAAAATTATTATTTAAAGCATTAAATACTGCAGCCGGGTTTTTAAATGTGTCATTTTTTAATAAAAGGTTTATAACCCTTTTGTCTTGAATTTTTTCTTCCCCAGAAAGCAGAAACACACATTGCCAATTGTTGTTGGAAGGCATTTTCCCGTTACCGGAAGAAAAACCTAAGGACATATCATTAAGTAAGTTTTTATCATCGTTAAGAAAAACAAAATCGTCCACGGCAACAGGTAAATTTTTTAAAGTATTAGCAACGTTTATAATATCGCTTTTTCTTGTGTAATGTTGTACAAGTCTGCCAGTTCTGGGGTTTCCCCATATGCTTTCGGCTAATGTTAGCGAAAGGGTTTTTCCGGCTCCGTGGTTTCCGTAAATATTTATGATTATCGGTTTTGAGCCAAACCTATCAAGTAAATATGAAGCGAAACTTGTGGCAATAATAACCTTTAAAATAGGATTTTTACGAAGTTTTTTAACAGCACCAAGCCATTTGTTAAAGTTACCTTTTTCAGAAAAATAGTGTCTGTAAATATCCGTTTCAAAAATTTCCTCTTGACAAATTGGTCTTTCTCTGCTTTCATTTAATCTTATTCCGCTTTGTTGAAATTTCCGTTGTGGTTTATATAAAAACAACATTTCGTCACTATTTAAAACGTTGTTTTTTAAAGGGTTAAAATCAATTTGAGGCTGTAAATTAAAATTATATATTGCATTAGCGGACATCTTCATTATGTAACCCTCTTTCTTTATTTATTAAATATTAGTACACATTGTTCATGGTGATTCATTCCATTGTTATCCATTTAAAAATATAAGTGTTAAAAAATAGTACGATACGTTCATTTTATACTTAAAAAATAAAGTCTACCTCCTTAAATATTAATTTAAAATTTCTTAATAATAAAATCTGTGGTTAGTAAAAATAAAAAATATTTTTTAATGTTGAAATCAATTGGTAGCATGTTTGTGTAACAATATGTAGTGAACTCAGTGTACCAAACATTGTTATGTTTGTCAAGTGATTTTTTCTTGCAAATTATTTTTTTTTCTGGTATACTAATTTTGAACTTCACGTACTTGAATTTTCTAATACTACAATAACCGAGAGGGGCAATTATAATGAGTCAAATAGGAAAAAAGATATACGAGTTAAGAACAGAGAACAAGCTGACACAATACGAACTGTCACAAATGCTTAAATTAACTCCTAAAATGATTTCATTTTACGAAAGAGGTGAAAGAAATCCATCTCGAGAGGTTTGTTCCTTGCTTGCGGATGTTTTTGACGTTTCAATTGACTATTTGCTTGATAGAACAAATGACCCAAGAACTCCGGCCGCTCTTGCAATTGAAAAGTTCGGATTTTATTACCCATATAACGAAAGAGAAAAACTAAAAGAAGCCTTTAAACGCTCTATGGATGAAGATATTTCTCTAAGCGAACGGGTTCACTTATGCGAACTGGATTTAAAGCAATTCTTTTCAAGAAGCATAGATGCCTGTGCTTTTGACATAAACCATGTAGATTTTCCAACATACGCCGCAATGCTTTTAAACCAATCTCAGTTCAAAAAGAGATATGGAGAAGCGTATCCTGTGCTTTGCGAAAAATACCCACCAAAACCGGGCATACACGAAGGACGTACTCATTACAAATCAAGCCAGGACAATCCAAGCCAACTGTCTGAGGACGCCCTTATTATTGCAAGGCAATATGAAATGCTTCCGCCTGAAAGTCAAAAGTTTATAACACAGCTATTTTCTAATATAATAAAAAACGGACGTGAGAGCTAAATGGTATTTCCAGAAAAGCCAAGATATAAGCTTGCCATATTAAAAAGCTGCATGTTTTTAAAAAAGGAAGGTGTAAATACATTTCCATTTAGCATTGAAAAAATTATTGAAAAAAATAATTGGAGTCTATTATCATATTCAAATTTAGCAAATATACAAGAGACAAGTTTTCAAACAATTTTATCAGCTTTCGGAACAAACGACGGTTACACTTTTTATGACGGAAATTCGTTTTATATATCTTATAACGATAGAGTAAGCCCAGAATCAAGAATACGCTTCACTCTACTCCATGAAATTGCACATATATGCTTAAACCACATTGATATTTTAAAAGTCATGGGCAAAAACGGCGAGGAAATGACGCAAATCCGACAGGATATTTTAGAAAAAGAGGCTAATGCATTTGCTCGCAACGCCTTATGCCCCGTGTCCGTAGTAAAAGAAATAAAAATTAACGAAGCCTCACATTTATCGCAAGTTTTTGGAATATCCCAAAATGCGGCAAAAGTGAGGCTTAAGCTTCTTGAAACAGATTATAAATATTTAGATAATGATACATATAAAGGGCAGCTAATAGCCTTTTCAGAGTTTATAGACAAACATTCTCAAAGGGAAAACTGTATTATTTGCGATAATACGGCAACAACCAAATATCACCCATACTGCAAAAAGTGCGGAGAGGCATTAATGCCTCACAACCTTAAAAACCATTGCGACAATGACTTTTGCAGTATAATTTTGCCGGTTCACGCTCGTTTTTGTCCAGTTTGCGGCGAAGAAAGTTATTACAGTATGCTGGGGTTATTTGATTAAATCAAATTCATGAGTAATTTCTTCCCCACGCAAAATTCTTAACCCCCCTAAAGCAAGGGCTTCCATTTCAAATTCCCCAGCAATAGTTTCAACAGGTGCAATAAAACTTACATATTCTTTCACTTTGCTTGTTAAAAGCTTTGAATGAGCAAGGCCGCCTGTTAAAATGATAGCATCGCAGTTTCCTTTTAAAACAGGGGACAAAAGACCAATGCCTTTAGCAATTTGGTAAGCCTGGGCATCGTAAACAAGCTCTGCTTTTCTGTCTCCCTCGGAGATCATTTTTTCTATAAGTCTGCAATCGGAAGTACCTAAGAGTGCTCTTAATCCGCCCATTCCCCGAATTTTTTTCTTCATTTCCTTTTCAGTATATTTACCGCTGTAACACATTGAAATAACGTCCAAAATTGGAACACTACCGGTTCTTTCAGGAGAAAAAGCTCCATTATCATCTGCAAGAGAATCAACAATTTTTCCTTTTTCATGAACGCTAAAAGTAATACCGCCACCCAAATGGGCAACAAGCAAATTCATGTCTTCGTATCGCTTTCCAAGGGATTTTGCATATTTAATGCTAACAGCTCTAGAATTTAAAACATGACAAAAACTTTTCCTTACAATTTCAGGCATACCTGTAATTTTTGCAATAGGGGCAAATTCATTTGCAGAAACAGCGTCATAAATAAAAGCAGGGGCGTTAGCCATAGAAGCAATTTCATCAGCAAGAAGTGCCCCAATGTTTGAAGCGTGCTCCGGAATTTCCTCATTTAAAATTAGCTTTTTCATTTTGTCGTTAACTCTATATCCCCCTGTTTTAAGAGGTGGAAAAAGACCACCACGCCCAACTGCACAAGACAAATTTTCCGGGCGGTATCCATGTTTGTTTAAGCAATCTAAAACTACCTTTTTTCTGTATGGATACTGATTTAATATGCCGTTATACTTCTCAAGTTCATAAGGGTCATGCTCAATGTTTTCATTAAAAATCAATCGCTCATTTTCATAAAGTGCAACTTTTGTAGAAGTTGAACCGGGATTAACCGCAAAAATTAAATAATCCATATAACTCTCCTTACTTCTGTTTTATAGAGAAAATCCATTAATTTGTATATACTTTTCCCACAGTTTGGGAAGAGGATAAAAACATCAGCGATTGGTATTTAAGCCTAAAAGACAAAACAGACCCAACTTCAATTTTCTCTTTTGTATCAGTTATATCTAAAATTGTATGGTCGCTGCTTCCGCCTATAATCGTTATTCCCTCAATAGTAGGGATAAGGGAGCTGGGTGTGCCAATGTCAAGCTTACCAACCCCAATAAGAGCCCTCTTACGCATACCAATATCTTCATATTCAGGGGTATTGCCAAAAGCGTCAATAAAAATTTCTCCAATAGGGTATGATGGCTTAGTAAATATTTCAAGCACCTGAGCTTCAAGTAAAAATGCATCTTGGTGAAGCCCTTTAATATGGAAATCCCATAAAATGGGCATATCATAATTAAGTAAAATACCTTCTCCAATGCGTAAATTGTTTGCCCTCATAGGCATTTTTCCGCTAAGCATAAGCGGTAAAGAAGAGGTAGCTCCAGCCGATATTATATTAAGCTTACGCCCGATTTTGTTTTCAATTAATTCCGCTATAAGTACTAACTGCCCAATGTTTTTCTCAGTAGGTTTTATTGCGCCATAACAGCCCAAATTCGTTCCAAGCCCTGCAAGCTCAACATAAGGCAGCTTTTTTTCAATACGCACTGCTGTTTCAACAACTTCGTCAATATCAAATATACCTTCTCTTAAGTCGCCTAAATCCGCCATTAAAATAACGGAATGTTTAGTACCTAAAACATAACATACATCATTAATTTTTTCAATAGTTTCATAACAGGAATTTAGGCTTATATCACAAAAGCGCACTAAATCGGGAATTTCAGACTGCATAGGTAAACGAATCAACATAAGAGGCGTTTTTAAGCCTATCTTCTTATACTCGCAAAGCCTAGAAAGTCTAGAATCCCCGATGTGCGCAATATTACAACTATCATAAAGCCGTACAATTTCATTAAGACCGTTAAAGCCCTTTACAACTCCTGTTAAATAAATCCCGTGTTCTTCACACAATTTTGTTACAATATCAATATTTTCCTTTACTTTCTGTAAGTTTATAACCAGCCTTGGATAGTATCCAAATACCGAATTCATCATGTCAAGACCCCTTTATCCTTTAACAGCCCCGGCTGATATACCTTTAACAATATGTTTTTGCATAAACAAAAACACAATTATAATCGGTATAACGGATATGAGAACAGCCGGGAAAATAAGTTCCCATGGGTTTCCGTATTGCCCCGCCTGCATTTTTGCATAATACAATTCAAGAGTTAAGGTTTTTGTGTTAGAATTGCCAATAACCAAAAACGGAAGTAAATAATCGTTCCAAATCCACATTGCGTTTAAAATAATAATTGTAACATTAATTGATTGTAACAGAGGAAATACAATTTGGAAAAAAAGCTGAAAAACATTAGCACCGTCAATAACAGCAGCTTCTTCAACGTCCTGGGGAACGCTTTTTATAAACCCATGATATAAAAAGACTGAAAGGCTAAGCCCAAAACCGCAATACATTATAATAAGCCCTTGAATATTTTTAAGCCCTAAATTGTCCATAAAAGATATAAGCGGAAACATAATGGCCTGAAACGGTACAAGCATAGCCGCAACAAAAGCGAAAAAAGCAATAGAGGATAACTTAGACTTATTTCTTACCATTACCCATGCGGCCATAGAAGAAAAAATAACTATAAAAAACACAGCTATAACCGTAATAAATAAAGTAATGAAAAAGGATTTTTCAAAATTAATTTTGCTCATGGCGGACTGTATATAAGTGAGTGTAAATGAAGCAGGTAGCGCCAAAGGGTTTGAAACAATTTCAGATTGCGATTTAAACGAATTAAACAAAAGAATCGTAAGAGGCATAAGCGTATAAAGCGCAACCAATATTAAAACGATATAAGTTATAACTTTTCCTGTTTTATTATTCATTAAGCCTCAATCTCCCTCTTTTTGGTGAAATAAACCTGAATAAGCGTTATCGACGCTATTATAACAAAAAATATAACAGCTTGTGCTTGTGCAACGCCATAATTAGGCGGAGTCAGGTCTTTTGTTGTACGCAAAATCTGTAAAGCTAAAAGCCTTGTTCCAAAATTTCCGTCTGTTAAAGCAACATTTTCGTCTAAGGTTTTAAAGGCATTTGCCATGGTTAAGAAAATAACAATTGTAAAAGACGGCATAAGCATTGGTACAGTTATTTTAGTAAAACGCTGTAAACACGTTGCTCCGTCAATCCCGGCAGATTCGTATAAATCTTCGGATATTGCGTTAAGCCCGGTTATATAAATAATCATCATATATCCGGCGTATTTCCAAGAAGATAAAAGGGTGAGGGCAAACAGGTTTCTCATAGGGTCTTGTGTCATATATCGCAAAGCCTCAATATGAATAAGTCCTTCCGGCGCAAACAATATTTCAGTATAAACAACCTGAAATACAAATTGCCATATAAAACCAAGAGTTAAACCTCCCAAAAGGTTAGGCAGGAAGTATATAGTTCTAAAAATTCCTGTCCCTTTAGTGACTTTATTTAACAAAAGAGCAAGGGTAAGGCTAATGATATTAACTGAAATGGAAGACATTAAGGTGTATTTTATTGTATAAGCAAAGGCAGCCCGAAAACGCTCGTTACCAAAAGCCTTTACATAATTTTCAAAGCCGACTATCGCACCAAAGGGTGAATCAGAGCCCACCCAATAACTTCCCCGCCATGCGGTAAAAGAATAAAAAATACCCATTATAAAAGGAATTAATATAACAAACGTAAATAATATAACAGCAGGTAAAATAAAAGGAATAAATAGCTTTTTATAATAGCCGTTCATATAATTCCCCCAATATTTTTTTAAATTCCGCATTCTTATAAAGTGAATAAGAATGCGGAATTAGTATTATTTAGAACCTGTATTCAATAAGCTGTTACCCGCCTTTGAAAGCGATTATTCCGCC
>CAZJGG010000070.1:0-14380 GCA_964545475.1 uncultured Eubacteriales bacterium
CCGCAATTAAGCCGCTAAAGCGGCTTTTCGACTTCGTCGAACTCACGTTAAATAATGTCTGTTTAAGACGTACTCAAAAAAAGTACGTCTTATTTTTTTGCGAAGTATTAACCATATTGCAATGACAAGCATAAAATAATAAAGAAACTAAAGGCAGGTGTAAATAATGGGAATATTTGATAACCAAATAATGTCTTTGTTATCCTTGGATTTGTTCAGGCAGGCCTGCATGCCAACAGGTGACAGCAGCAGCGGGTTAACCTTTTACAGATACAACGCATTAATTTCATATTTGACTAAATGCGGCATCCCATACGATGCAACATATAATCCCGGAAATAGAAAAGATACCCCGGCAGTTCAATTGGTAATTTATATAAACCCAAATACAAAAATACTATTAGACTTTAACTTTGGAAGCGGAGAATCGGCATACAGCTCTCAATGACATTAAATACACGTCCTTCTTGAAAGGAGGTGACAGCATGATAGCATCAAGAAATATTGAGGATTTGTTTCCGCCTGTAAAACGCGCTGCCTTAGAGCTTATAAGGCGTATGAAAGAAAAGGGATACGATATTGGAATAAGCTCCACTTACAGAGATTATGAAAGTCAAAACGCAATATACAGCCAAGGGCGCACAATGCCTGGAAAAATTGTTACAAATGCAAAAGCTGGTAATAGTATGCACAATTACCGCCTTGCTTTTGACATCTTTTACAATAAAAAAGGTGATGAATATAATGATAACGTTTTAAAGCTTGCCGGAAAAACAGGAGTCGAAATGGGGCTCGAATGGGGAGGCAATTTTAAATCAATTGTGGATACCCCTCATTTTCAATGGACAGACGGACTTATTTTAGCGGATCTTAAAGCCGGTAAAATGCCTGTGGATAAAAAACTTAAATGGGAGATGGAACAAATGGATAAGCCTTTAAACCAAAATCAGGCGCAGCCTGTTCAGATAGATAATATTCAATTAGAAATTGATGGGAAAATTTATAATGTTAACAGAATTTTATATAACGGAATAAACTATATCGAACTTAGAGGCTTCGTACAAGCCGGTTACAATGTAGGATATATCGAAGCTCAGAAGCTACCAACTATTTCTAAAAATTAATAAATATCTTCTATTCCAACGGCAATTAATTTTGCCGTTGGAAACTTAGAGCATGGCGTACCAAATTTACATATTACAAAAGAGGCTACTCTAAAAGAAAATATTATTATATTGGATAATAAAAAGGAGGATAAGCTTTTGAAATTTGAAAATTTGACCCCAATTAATGGGTTTGATCGCAATAATTTGAATAATGCTAGGCAAAATAACTATGCGTGGTCTATGGATGAACTTTATAATTTTATTTATGTAGGCACTGGTAGAAATATTCTTCTAAACATTATAAAAGCAATTGAACCAAAAACTAATATCCCTGACCTAATTAAACCAGACCCTATTGATAATCAGCCTGAAATTTGGAGGTATGCAAAAGATAAAAGCTTAGAATGGGAGCGTGTTTATAAGGCTTCTATTGGATCTGGCATGACAGGATTTAGGTTTTTGATTAATCATGTTCCTTTTGGGGGAAGCCCATGCTTATTTGCCGCAAGTTTTGGAGATAGCGCAAAAGTATTAAAAACAACAAACGGCGTTAATTGGTTTATGGTACCGGGCAAACTTGAGGGAACTTCATCTAGGGCAATGATTTCCCATTTGGGCAAATTATATGTAGCAACAGTCGACGAGGCTAATTTAAGTGATGTTCCGTTTTTGTATAGCAGCGTAGACCCTGAGTTTTATCCTTGGGAACTTGTAATAGACCCAAACAAGCCGGAATTTGATCCCAACAGAAATCCAAAAGGCGCAATAAGTAATATGGCGGTTTTTAACAATAGAATTTATGTTGCCACAAGCAGTTCAGAAGGAGCGGCGGTTTGGAGAACAAATGGCAGAGAGCCTAAAATGAACGACTGGACATTGATTGTTGACAAAGGCTTTGGAGACCCAGCAAACAAATACACACTAAGCATTGGTGTATTTAAAAATTATCTATATGTAAGCGGAACAAAACAATTGCCATTGGCTTGGCTTATTCCTATGGGTTGTGACATTATAAGAATAGATAAGAATGATAAATGGAACTTGGTTGTTGGTGGAAATCCATTATTGCCTTTAGAATCCACGAATTCTATCAGACGGAGAAGTCTTTCTGGGCTTGGTTCTGGTTTTAACAATCCGTTTAATGTTTATGCTTGGCAAATACAGGAATATAAGGGCAAGCTGTTAATAAGCACTTTTGATGATTCTAGCAATATGGAAGTAATACTCACTACACTTTTAGCAAACAGGGAAGCACTATATCAATTGATTGGCAGCGTGGTTACTAACATATTAATAGAGATATATAAGGGTGTAGTAGAAATTTTAAGAGCAATACGTTATCCGATAGGGTTTGATTTGTATATTTCTGACGATGGGGTTAACTTCAGCTCAGTATTTTTAAATGGACTTAACAATCCAAATAACTACGGAGGAAGAATGCTCTTTGTAGATGACTCCAATAATTTATTTTTAGGAACGGCAAACCCGTTCCAAGGTTGTGAGGTTTACAAGTTACTTGGTTTAAATGACTCATTAGAAAAACCGTGTTATGAAGACCATTATCGAAACCTTTGGAAAGCAAGAAAAATATTAGTTGATAAATACAGCGTTATTGAGGAACATGCTCAAACTATTTTGAGTTTTATGCCGGATATTGGATATAAAAATTTTATTTAACGTTGGTTCAACAAAGCCAAAAAACCGCTATTGCGGATTTTCGGCTTAGGCTGTCGACAATCTCTGTTGACAGCCAGTTTTTTTGTTAGAATGGTTCATTTTTATGCGCATTGTCATTTGGAACTAGGAACGCATACAATGCGTTCCCTACAAATCTGATTTTAAAATGGCATAAAGAAACAATAGAATGTCATATTGTGGGGAACGAATTGAATGCGTTCCCCACAAATCTGGTTTAAAAGGCCTTAAAGAAACAATAGAAGCCATATTGTGGGGAACGCATTGAATGCATTTCCCACAAATCTGATTTTAAAAGGCCATAAAGAAACAATATAATGCCATATTGTAGGGAACGCATTGAATGCGTTCCGCAGGCTGGCAACAGCCTTTGCCGACAGCCTAAGGCAATTTATTAACAGCCAATTTTTTTGTTAGAATGGTTCATTTTTATGCGCATTGTCATTTGGAATTAGGGAACGCATTGAATGCGTTCCGCAGGCTGGCAACAGCCTTTGCCGGCAACCTAAGGTCATTTGTCTACAAATCAAGCCGAAAAACCGCTTTTGCGGCTTTTCGGCTTGATTTAGGTATTATTCTATTTTTTCTTTTATAACTTCAATAGCTTTTTTAAGCTGGTCGTCTTCTTCAACTTCTAAGTTAGGAATTTTTATAGTTTTTTCTTTGTCAAGCTCTACCAAATAATCCGGAGTTAATCCTTCACCGTTTATACAAACGCCGTTTGGTGTGTAATATTTTGCAACGGTTACTTTAATTGCGCTGCCGTCTGAAAGTTCAAACAGGTTTTGAACAAGACCTTTACCATAAGTTTGAGTTCCAACAAGTTCACCTATTTTCATATCCTGCACTGCACCGGATAAAACTTCCGAAGCGCTGGCGCTGTTTTTGTTAACAACCATTACAAGAGGGATGTTTATACGCTTGTCGTTTGAATAAATATATTCTTTATGCCCGGATTTATCCTCTGTGTAAACGATAAAGCCTTTAGGAACAAGCTCATCTGCAATTTTGCAAACGATATCCAAAAGCCCACCGGGGTTATTACGAACGTCTATAATAAGCCCCTTCATATTTTTTTGCTGCAAATCATTATATGCAATCATAAACTGATCATATGTTACACGTTCAAAACCCATTATATTTATATAACCAATATCACCTTCCAGCATTTTATGGGATATTGTAGGAACGTTTATATCTTCCCTCATAACATCCACATCAAATGTTTTGTTTTCAAGTTCTCTTAAAATTGTAAGATTAACTTTTGTTCCGGGGCGGCCTTTAAGCATAGTCACTGCATCTTCATAAGTTTCGCCGTAAACGTTAAGTCCGTTTACTTTAACAATTTTATCTTCGGCTTGAAGCCCGGCTCTTTCGCTTGGAGAATCGCCAAACACGGTTACAATCTTAATTCGGTTATCGTCGTTGTCTACGCTGATTCTAATGCCGATTCCAGCGTATTTGCCGTTTGTCTGCTCGTAAAAATTCTTTAATGTGTCTTTGTCCATATAATTTGTATACGGGTCTCCAACACCGTACACAAAGCCGGCATACATGCTTTCAACAAGTTGGGTTTTGTCATAATCGTCCACGTAGTTTTTATCTAAAACGGACATGATTTCCTCAAGTTTTCTATCCGGCGCAATAGTAGCGTTATTATGCCGTAAATAAGCCCTGTAAAAGCCTGTAAATAAGAAGTACAGCACAATGGCAACCGCTATACCGCTTATAGCCCCTTTTAAAAAGTTTTTTGTATGATTTTCCATGCAATGCACTCCCCATAAAATCTTTATAACTCATTTTATTACCGCTTAAAAATGATTATGACAAATTATATTAGTATATTCATTGATTAATTACTGCACAAATTTCAATTTATTTTAATTAGTTATTATTTTTGTACAAATTACCCTTTTTTACTATAAATTCTAGTATTAACACAGTGGTATTAATTATAACATTATTGAAGCGCTAAACCTCTAATGGTATAGAACACGTACTGCTTTGTGGTATTGAAAATGGGTTTTTTATGATGGGAATTTTGTCCATTTTGTTTATATATCTTCTCCTAAATGCAGATAGTCATTAAATGTATGCAGGAAAAATCTATCGTTATTATGTTTTAAGATGCTAATACTACAATGTTCGGGGGGATAACCAAAATAAAACCTACTTACTTGGGGAATGTTTAATGCCCCACAAATTAAAGAACGTATGGTTCCTCCATGTGCGACAATTGCTACATTATCTAATCCAGAATTAACAATTTCATAAAGAGTTTTTTTAGCTCTGTTCCAAACATCTTCTCCACATTCTCCATTTGGATATGATATATCTACCTCATGCTTTTCAAATTGAATTTTGAAGTCTGGGTATGTATCAAAAACATAATCCCAGCCTTTGCTATCACATTCACCCATGTTTATCTCTTTTAGATTACTACGGATTTTTATTTCTACATTAAGGTATTTGTTAATTTCTTCGGCGGTTTGAACTGCTCGCAACATGTCACTAGAATAAATAACCTCTATACCGTCATTGATTAGACGTTTGCCAAGTAAATCGGCTTGTTTTATACCCTTTTCTGTAAGTTTTATCCTTGATACATCGCCTACATATTCTGCCTTTTCCCCATGTCTTATTAAGTAAATATTCAAATAAATTCCCTCCTCATATTTTAATGATTACTTTATCCATCTTTTAAATTGGGAATAGTATCACATGCACACATAATATAAGGATTTCCTATTTCTTATCTTCTTTTTCTCTTATACCAAACGCTAAGACCAAACCCGAATATTCCAAGAGGAAGTAAAATTACAGAAAACAAAGATAAAAGTAGGGCATTAGCTTGTGATAAATATAAATATTCCATGTTATAAGTTTTTGGGGCGATATAAACAGCAGACTCCTTGTTTTGAGTCCAGTTCATTGCATTAACTACGAATTTGTAATTACCTCCGCCAACAAATGAATTAACGGATTCATTAAGTAAAAATGAATTACCAATAACTACAACTCTGGAGTCGTTGCTTTCATTTGTTATAGCGGCGCAAACTGTAAACGGTCCATCAGTGTCGCCTTCTTCTTTGCCTATTGACATAATATTTTCAGTGGTTTTAGCGTAAGACTTTTCCGTTGTTACGGCTATATGCTCAATAAGTAGGTCGTCACTGTAATCTTCAAGCTCCAAAATTGCTTGGGCATTAGGGGTTAAAAGCGCACGGACTTTTTGCTCCATAATTTGTCCGGCATCGGAATATTCAAATTCCGGCAAAATGTTAAGGGGGTAATCCTGAACAAAATAGTTAGGGTCGCCTTCCACTAAAAAGGCGTTGCTTGCTTCAACACCGTATTGGTTTAATATTTTTTGAAAGTTTTTAAGGGGTTCTTCAAGGACTTCAACAAAAAACACACCTCGTCCGCCATTGTTTAAATATTCAAGAGTTTTTTCAACCTCTTCATCTGTAAAATCCATTATAGGAGAAACTGATAGCAAAAGCTTGCAATCATCGGGGATTTTAGAAGCTTTTACTAAGTCTATTTCTACAAGTTCAAAATTAGCTAAAGATATTTCTTTCATAAGCTGTTCTGGCAATGGAGGTTCTTCGTGCCCAGTTGTTACATAAACAACAGGGGTTGTTTTTGAAGATACATATAAAATGCTGTTGCTTATTTGAGGTTCAATGTCTATAGACTGTATTTCCTGCTGAAATGTTTCGTAATTTATGCCTGCGGTTACAACGTCGTTAGGGTCTATTACCTTAAACTTATCGCCGCATGTAACAACTATAGAGCCGCCTGCAAGGGCTTCCCCGGATTGAGAATATTGCATTGAAAACTGGGGATTAGCCTGTGGGTCTTTATATTCCACCTTTATTTTATTGGAATAAGCGGTATATGAATTTAAAACCTCAACAATAAGGTCTGTTATAGAATCCTGCACACCTGTTACAAAAACTGGATAAATCGTTATTTCTTCGGATAAGCCGTCTAAAATGTCCATTGTGTCTTCTGAAATAGAATATAGTTTATTAACAGTTAAGTCCATTCTCCAGTTAAGCTTTTGCGCTCCGATGTTAATAAGGATAAGTATAATTATTAATCCGGCTATTAAAAGCGAATATAAAGAGCCATATTTAAAAGCTTTTGTTTTTAAGCTGTTTGATAATTTGTCCATTACATGTTACCTCCATCTTCTTTTTTCAATAACGCCGATAGTACACAAAACAAATACGGCGCAAAAAGAGATATAATATAAAATATCGGCAAAGTTTAATACGCCCTTATTAAAGTTAGAAAATCTATAAAGCAGTGAAAACCAGTTTAAAACATTAATAATAAGGCCGTCAAAAATATCTTGCTTAAACAAAAATAATGCAGCAACGGCTAAAATTTCTGCAAACAAAAAGGCAAACGCCGCTAATATGCTTTTTGTAAAATCATAAAGCATATAAGACAGTATTACTGCGGCGATTACAAGAAAAACCCCGGAGGATACTCTGTCTTTAGGCAGCGCATAAACAAGGGAAGACATTATATATAACAAAAACGCCGCACCAAAGGTTGAGACTGCTGCAATAATCTGGTTATCTGTTAAAGCGGATATTAAAAGACCAACGCTTATAAAGCAAGCACCAAGCAGAAAATAGCCAATAAACGCACCAATAATTTGCGCTGCAGGAAGCTCGCCGTAAGGTGAAACCAAAGCAGGGAAAATCGCTGTAATTAAAAGGGCAATTACAAACAATAACACAGCGGAAATAAATTTACCAAATACAATTTGCCAAACAGGAATAGGGGAGGTAAAAAGGAGTTGGTCTGTTCCGTGTTTTCTTTCTTCTGCAAAAAGGCGCATTGTAAGCATTGGGATGACTATTAAAAATATAATGCTTGTAGCGGTTAAAACGGTGCTGTAATCCGCCACCTGGCTGCTTAAACATATTGCATAATAAAAAATAGCTGTTATAAACACAAAAAAACTTAAAAATACATAACCGGGCATTGATGTGAAATAACTGCGCATTTCTTTTTTAATTATTGCCGTCATTTTGGTTTTCCTCGCTTTCGGTTGTTGTTGATTTTGTTACAAAGAGTTCTTGTTCTAAGCTGGCTTCCCCAAAGTCCTTTTCGTTATCGCTATCCTCGGACTGTTCGGCATTATCGTCTGTAAGGTGTAAAAATATCTGTTCAAGGGATAAATCAGCAGATTTCATTTGGAGAATGGGAAGTTTGTTTTCCGCCATGGTATAAAAAACGGCTTCTCTTATATCCGAATTTTCGTCGCCGCAAATATTAACGTCCCATGTATTTTCTTCCCGGGTGCTTTCAAAAGAAACGCTCTTTATCATTTCATTGGAATTTAAAGCATTGTTAATGACCTGTTGTTCTCCTTTTATTCTGGCAAAAATTTTATTTCCGCCGGAAAGGCTTGCGGAAAGCTGTTCAGGCGTACCCGAAGCGACAATTTCGCCTTTGTTTATAATTACAACTCTGTCGCAAACGTTGCTTACTTCCGCTAAATTGTGAGAGCTGAAAAGAACAGTATATTTTTTGCCAAGGCTTTTAATCAGCTCTCTAATTTCAATAATTTGTTTTGGGTCAAGCCCTACGGTTGGCTCGTCAAGTATTATTACTTTAGGCTCGCCTGTTAACGCCCCGGCAAGCCCTGTCCTTTGCCTAAACCCTTTAGATAAATTTTTTATAAGCCTGTGTTCCACTTCTTCCAGGGCGAGCATTTCCACAACTCTTTTAATTTCCTCGCTTTTTAACGAAGACTTAATTCCTTTTAAGTCGCAAACAAAGGACAAATATTCACGAACAGTCATGTCGGCATAAACAGGGGGGGTATCCGGCAAATATCCAAGCTGTTTTTTAGCTGTTTCCGGCTTATCAATTATATTAAAACCGTTTATGGTTACGTCTCCGCTTGTAGAGCTTAAATAACCTGTAAGCATATTAAGGGTTGTTGTTTTCCCTGCGCCGTTAGGCCCTAAAAAACCAACAATTTCACCTTCGTCAACTTTAAAGCTAATATTTTTAATAACTTCAATATTTCCGTAGCTTTTACATAAATTGTTAACTTCTATCAATTTGTTTCCCTCCTGATAAGTTATATTATACTTTCCAATTTACGAATTTATTTGGAATTAGTATTAAATATGGGTTTATAGCAATATTTTAAACGCCTGTGTATTTGCTTTGTTTTACCACAATAATACACGAATACGAAACGATTATCAAGTGGTTATGAAATCGGTAGTCACAGTTTTATATTTTTCACCCAATACACACAATAATCGTTGTTGCTATAGCTGTTTATGTTTTGTCAAATTGCTCTACTTACCTATTAAAATTCCAATCGCTACGCCAAATAAGCTTAACCCAACATTTAGCACAATATTTCCGCTTGCCAAAAGGTATTCTCCGTCACCAAGCAAATTGACAGTTTCTAGGCTGAATGATGAAAAGGTACTAAGACCGCCCATCATGCCAGTAGTTAAAAAAAGCTTTGTTCTTGGTGGTATGCCAAAGTGGCTGTCGAGCCCGATAATAATGCCTATAACAAGCCCTGCGATAACATTGGAAATTAGAGTTGGAAACGGAAACACATTAGCAGGAACGAGCTTTGCCACAGCAAAACGCAAACAAGCACCAATAAAACCACCAAACCCTACTGCTATAAATTCAAGCATAGTGTCACTCTCTCATATATATTTTCTTAGAGGCTGTTTAGAATCTCCATTCAGCCGCCTTTTTGGTTATTTTTTCGTTATTCTACGTCAGCGTGAAACGCCCATACCTTGTTCAGTATGAACGTTCCACGCTTCCTTGCCTAACAAAAAAATCACTCAAAAATACGCCTAAAGCGAGATTCTAAACAGCCTCTTAGACAAGCTTTTATAATTATACTGCTTAACGGGTAAAATTAGCACTGAATTGCGAGTCGATTTTGTTTGTGGCAAGGAAGCGGCGACGCAGTGTACTCGGGCAGTACATAAGGAGCCGCTGACGCAGTCCACAAGCAAAATTGACCGCAAGTCTGTGATGATTTTATCCGTTAAGCAGTATATATATCAATTTATATCATACAACAAATAATTAAAGATATCATCTATTGAATTTTTATAGTCATAATTATTTTTATTTTGAATAATCTGTAATAAATAAAAAGGGGGACAAGACATGAATTGTGTTAATGAAAAAGATGTGTTGCAATTTCTAGAAAATAAATATAATGAAAAATTTGAAATTATAAACTCAATATCAAAATGCTTTGGAATTTCGGGGGACAGATGGGGTGCCAAGCCTATAAAAGGCACACATCAGCATACATTCACTGTTGTAGGTAGTAAAGCTGATGAAGAGTATAAGTTAGGCGATTCATATTACAGCGTTTTAATTCAAAGGGAATACGAAAATTTTGTTTATGGTGTAGTATACGAACATATAAAAAAATTTAAGCTGACCGTTGATATTAACAAAGAAGGGGCTAACCCTCAAAGCCTTGTTGCAGGAGTAGGGGTTTACGATATTCATCGACATATTGAAAATAATGAGTACATATTTAATTCAAAAATTATAATTGAAACCGAAGGGGATGAGGACGAAACTGATAGGGCTGTACACAAGATTTGTCAAAAGCTTTCGGAGATTAAGCTTCTGTGCTGGGTTAAATGCATTGTTAACGGAAACAAAAATATCGTTTATTATGTGGATTACAATTATAACATAAATAAATTAAGCCCGACTTCAATAAAATCGGCAGAGCTTATAAATCAAAAACCAAGAACCCTTTTAAGTAATTGGCAAATTGAAAGCCTGTGCTCCATAGTTTACTTAAACAGTATTATAAACAACGAGGATTTGGGGTATTTAGGAGATATAATGCAATATATAAAGGTTTTTGGTTTTGCCGACAGTAAAATTAATGGGAAATACCCTTGTAAAATGACGGAGCTAGAATGGGCTCAGGTTATTTCAGACATAATTGACGAAGAAGATTTAAGTGAATTAAAAATCATTAAAAGTGTAGATGTTACTGAAATGAACGCTACAGCGGAGGATGCATTTCCGGGTCATAGAGCTATTTGTTTTATGGATAATGTGGGAAATGCATATGCAATTTTTAGAGGAACTTCTGGAGACTTTGAATGGTCAGATAACGCCTGCGGTATGGTATACGCTGATACTAAACAACAGCTTGCCGCCGCCAAATTTATAAATGAGATTAGAGAGAACGACAGGGGATTTGTAAGGCATTTAACAGTAGCAGGGCATTCAAAAGGAGGAAATAAAGCACAATACTGTGCTATAACCACAAGCGAAGGATATGTAAACAGATGCGTTTCCATAGACGGACAAGGGTTTTCCACAGCGTTTATGAATAAATACGCTGAAAATATTGATAAAAGAAAAAATATTGTGGATTTACTGGCGGAGCAAAGAGACTTTGTTAATGGAATGGGGTTTTGTATTGACAAAACTATATATTATAGGGGATGGCGAGGGGAAAGCACTTGGGAGCAACCCTACGGGCAACCGCTGCCATATTTCCATTGCCCGGACGCCTTAAAGGAAAAGGACGGAGAATACGGACGACCATATTACATCAGCTATATCTCAAAAACAATAAACACGTTTGTTGAATATTTTTTAACCAACCCGAAATATGAGGAAGAAAGGTTATCCACAGCAGAGGATTTAATGATGCTGTTTATGGCGTCGAAATATAGAAACGAACAGGAAATTTTAGAAGGTTTTAAGAACATTATTATTGTGTTTTTGGAATTATTAGCTTGCAAAGAAACATTTAAAGATGATATAATAAACGTGCTAAATAATGAAACCGATGTTATTATCGCAACAGTAGAGTCTGCACGGGTTAAAAACAGGAACGATTTCGGCGGCAAGCTGTTATCGCTTTTGGTAAAGGAAATTGTATCTGATGCACATATTCTTAATAATTTTTTGGATATTCTAGGTTTCTTGCTTAAAACAATTAATAAAATGATGCAGGAAACCGGGACAGACTATAAAATGCTTAATTTTATATTTGAATGGGTTGAAAATATATTGAAGCTTATAGTTCAAAAATCAAAGCTGGATGTTGTAACGCAGTTTTTAAAGCGTTGGCATGATTTAAGGCAGAATGCCGCAGACAGAAATAATAAAATAACCTCGCAAGGCTTAAACTCTAGTGATAATCAACAGGTTTTTAATGACTTAGAAGAAATATTATGGTGTTGGAAACAAAGCGGTTTATGGGTTTAAAGATTATGTTTTTAATAGAACATAAGGCGCTGTTTAGAATCTGTATTCAATAATGGCTTTCAAAGGCGGGCAACAGCTTATTGAATACAGGTTCTTACATTTAACTTAAGGAGGAAAAAAAGATGCTAAAGAAAATGTTATTCATGTTTTTGGTTTTTGCTGTTTGTTTTGTTGGGGTACAATCAGTTGCCTTTGGCGCAACTCCTAGTGTAAAGCTTGATAAATCCAGCTATAATCCGGATGAGGAAATGCTTATTACAGTTGCCGGCATTACAGACGAGATGATTGAATTGTCGCCATATATTACTATCCACAAAGTGGGGGCTTCTCATAATGATGAGATTGACTTTGAATATATAACAGATAATTCCGAAACAATTGAGCTTTACTCACCAGACGAGCTTGGCTCTTACGAAGTAAGGTTGTACAGAGAAGACGACGTTTACACAGACAGCGCAGTAATAGCAAGAATACCCTTTACAGTGGCATATCATTCTTTAGGAAATTTGACTCTTAAATTAAATAAAAATAATTATGACCCAGGCGACGACATGATTTTATCAGTAAAAGGCTATCATGAAACTATGTTTGATAGAGTTCCTTTTGTTGGATTATATTTTGTAGGCGCAGAAAATGATGACTATCAAGAATATTATGATATTAGCGAAGATTTTGAAGAAGACATTTTTTTTGCACCGGAAGTTAACGGTTCTTATGAAATAAGGCTTGTTTTTGAAGACGACGAACATTACACTCTTATATCAAAACAAGCGTTTACAGTTGGCGGCGTTTCTGCACCTGCAAAACCGGATGACGAACCGGTTGAAGCTCCGCAGCCTAATAAACCAGAATCTAAACCTCAAACTACTGTAAATGTTGGGGAAGGTAACGTTACTGTAACAGCTCAATCCGTTGTAGAATCCGGCTTACAATCTGCTGTTAAACTTCAATGGAACAATACAAACGCTTCCGCTTACAGAATTTACAGAAGCGAAACTTCAGGCAAGTATGATAACACTTTAACTACATTCGACATAACCACAAACAGCTTTATAGACATAAACATTGAACCAAACAAAACATATTATTACATTGTAAGACCGGTAGTTTCACAATCTCAGCCGGGGGCGGCTTCTAACGAAGCAATTGCAAAAACCGTTAACACTGTGCCGAAAAAGGCTAACGCAAAGTATATTTTAATGAAGGTTGACAGCCCGGAAATGAGCTTAAACGGAAAAATTGTGGAAGTTGACCCAGGGAAAGGTACATCACCTGTTGTCACTAACAGCAGAGTTATAGTTCCAATACGTGCCATTGTTGAAGCTATGGGCGGTAATGTAGGATGGGACGACCCAACTAAAAAAATAACTCTTAACAACAAAGGAACATCTGTTGAAATGTGGATTGGCTCAACTAAATATAACGTTAACGCCGGGCAAAAAGCAATGGACGTTGCTCCGGAGATTATTAAAGAAAGAACAATGATTCCTCTTCGTTTTTCAACGGAAGCTTTGGATTCTATTGTAAACTGGATTAACGACACTAAGGAAATTTTAATTATTTACGGAGACAAATAAGAGATATAAATAAGAAAAGTGCGGCGGTTATTATCTGCCGTGCTTTTTGGCTTGTAGGTTAGGTTATGAATAAAAAAGGCGGAACGACACAGGGGTCGTTCCCTACGCTTTGATTAATATATAAATATTATTACGAATTATTATGTGTCTTCATAAAGTACACTTATTATATTATTTCAATAACGACGTAGGGAACGCCCCCTGTGTCGTTCCGCTTCAATTTGGTATCCGCAAATAACATAGAAAATTAAAACAACAATCCCTGCAGGAACTTCGCTGACCAGTTGTCCAGTCTCTTGTGTGCCCATATAGATGAGGTGTATTGCCGGCAACAACCCTGCTAAAACGCCGCATACTTGTTTCTTATTAAGGATATATCCACTAATACAAAATATACCAATCCACACGAAAATAATAGGTGAAATAGAACCAACACCGATAAATGCCACGGCACCATAAAAAATGGAGAATATGATGGCAGGGATGTAAAATATTACTTTTTTCATTTTTTCTCCTAATAAATAAACAATCTTACTTTTTAAAACAAAATCTTGCTTACTGAATTATTATTTTTCATCAAGTATACTATAGATTATATTTTTTATCAATAAATATAATCGGCGTGCTGCAACCGCTCTTAAAAAAATAAGAACTTAAGGGCGTGCTGAAATTTTCCCAATACGGATTATTCAACACGCCCCTTAATTATGGCAGCACGCCGATTTTTAT
>CAZJGG010000071.1:0-14150 GCA_964545475.1 uncultured Eubacteriales bacterium
GATATGTACTCATTATTCAATTTTTCTGCTGCAAGCAAAAAATCTGGCACAGAAGTTCCTTTTTTTAAGTTAAAAGAACAATAAAATACTGCATTGGACATAATAAAATATCTCCTTCCAAAATTTATGTATAACATTATATCACAAATAATGAGACAACAGTGAGTCATATTATAAAATATAAATTTATACTTCAATGGATAGAGTTAGCAATATGACACACTGTTGTCGTATTTTGTGTGATATGATTAACAAAATCAAACCTGAGAGGAAGCATATGTGTATGCCAGACTTAATAAAAAATAGGTACAACATTGAATCACTCCGCAAAGTAGCCTTGGATATAAAGTCAGTCTATAACCCATTTCAAGTGGACGAGTTTCTAAAAGCGACTCTGGATGTGATGTGGGACAGCTTAGAGTTAAAGAACAGGATTATGCAAATAAGCACGAACATGGGAAAATACTTACCAGCAGATTATAGTGAGGCCATTGGCATTATTGATAAAGTAGTAATGAACTATGGCAGTTGGCTAGACGGTTTTGGTGCTTTCTTTCCGGTTTTTGTTGAAATCTTTGGGCAGGATGAAATGAATTGGGATGTATCTATGGGCGCATTAGAAAGATATACCCAATATGCATCTTCAGAGCTTGCTGTAAGGTCTTTTATCATTAATAATGAAGAACGTATGATGGCACAGATGTTCGATTGGTCTAAGCATGAAAGTGAGCACGTCCGAAGGCTTGCGAGTGAAGGCTGTCGCCCTGCCTTACCTTGGGGGCAGGCATTAACCAGTTTTAAGAAAGACCCTGCACCTGTTCTGCCAATACTTACACAATTGAAGACAGACCCGTCACTGCATGTACGAAAAAGTGTTGCTAATAATATCAACGACATTTCCAAAACCCATCCAGATTTAGTCGCAAAACTTGCAAAGGATTGGTATGGTGAAAATGAGCTCACTGATTGGATTGTAAAGCATGGATGCAGAACACTACTCAAAAAGGGTAATCGTGATGTGCTGGCCCTTTTTGGATACAGCGACGTAACTCCTGTTAATGTTAAAGATTTTGATTTAAATGCAACAACTATTTCGCTTGGAGATAATATTGTTTTTTCATTTGCAATTTCAACAAAGGAAGCGACAAAAGTAAGACTCGAATATGGAATTGATTATGTGAAATCAGGTGGAAAAAGAAACAGGAAGATATTTCAAATATCAGAAGTTTCTTTAAAAGAAAATGAGAAGAAGTTCTACACAAAAAAACATTCATTTGCAGATGTAAGTGTAAGGAAGCATTATCCAGGCATCCATTCCATTACTCTCATTGTCAATGGCGTAGAACGAGAAAAACTAGATTTTGTATTGGGTGTGTAATTTTACCTTGCTAAGAAATTGTTAAATTGCTCTAACAAGCAACAATGGGCGTGTTTACATCTGAAATTTTTAATCAATATTCAACACGCCCACAAGTTACTTAACGGCAATTACATAACCAAATGAAAGCCAGCGGTTACAATTGTTTTGAATTACCATTTTATCCTCTTGCACGCAAAATGGTTCATGTGTGGCGAATTCTTTCCACCATTCTTCTGCATCTTCACAAAAATCTGCTTGCAGAATTGAAAATCCAGCTTCTAGGACAGCTTTTTTTGTTTCCTCAATAGTAGCAAAACACTTATCCCACATATTTTTTTCGACATAATTGGAAAGGTCTTTAGGAACAGGTGTATCAAAGTGCATTGGCTCACCTAAGCCTAGAACTCCACCTTTTTTAAGAATACGGTGAATTTCTTTCAATGAAGAAATATACATTTGTACCCCTGCATACCCGCGTATCATCTCAAGTGTTGTTGTGCTGTAAGCGTAGTCAAAGTAATTTGAAGGCATAAGGCTTTCCGGAACTCCAGACTTTACTCCAAGAATTTTTTCGGACACGCCAAAATCTTTAGCGTTTTGCATTAAGTAGTCATTGTTGGGCAACCCAGTTTCCATATCGTCTAGTGGGTCAATTGCGACAATATCAACATCATATTCCTTTGCTAAGAAGCATGTTTGATAACCTCGGTTGAAGCCTACATCAATAAGCTTTTTGCCGCTTTTTATGGACATTTTTTCGGCCATGTATTCAGCCAACTTTAAACCACCCGGTCCAGAACATTGTTCGTATATTTTTTTCATGTCGGTATATTTTAATGATTTTACATAATTCATATTGTATTCTCTCCTTAAGATTTTTTGAATTGCTTTGGTACGATAGTATTATAGCATTAGTAAGTTATGGTTCATACCTATCAAATAATTATGAAACAAAAAAGCGCCATTAAGGTATAAATACCTAATGACGCTTTGAATTATTTTTTGCTAACTTTAATCTTTGAAATAATCTTCTGCAGAGTTTTTGGGGCTAAGTAATACATTTCAGATAGCTCACGTATCGAAATACCTTTCAAGAAATCATTATAAATTTGAATATTTCTATCTGAAAGCGCTTCTCTGGTTCTTGTTAATTCTCCCCATTTTTTTCTGCTATTATTTTTTTTCGGAATATAAATGTATTCTCCGTCTAGATAGTTTTGTATTAATGATAATACATGTTCTGGTAGTACATCAACTGCTTTTTTATAGCTCAAAATGCTCCTCCTATTTAATATATACTAGGAACGAGCAAAGGCTATTTTATAACATAATTATAGTTGTTATGCAATAGCCTTTGCTACGCATAACGACCTGTGACTTATAATATTTAATACCGCATTCTCCTTTTTAAAATTATAAACTTATATTTTATTCCTGTTTTACTATAAACAACGGTGGGTCTGCGGATTTTTGAGCAAGCAATTTTTCTGCAATAAGATAGTTGCCAACAGGGTTTACCATCCATACGTTTTCTTCATCACAAGTGGCTAAATAGCGTAAACCGGATTCATATGAGAAATAAATAAACTCACCTGTGCCTGAAGAAAAAGTCATTTTGTCAGTTGAACTAATATTTAGCTGGCTTTCCATGGCGTTTAAAATTTCATCTAAATTGCTTGTAACGTGTTTTATTTGATAAAAAGTATCATATACCGGGAAAAGAGCATAATTAAATAGCGGAAGCTTTGCATTAACTAACTTTTTAGATTGATATTGGTTATGAAAATTTGAGAGCTCAACTTTCCATTTGTCCCCGGTAAATTCAAGGGCGTATGATTTAAAGGCTGTAGGCCTGTCTGACTGGGAGGCCAAGACAAAAGCGTGTTTGTCGTCTGCCACTAAATACCTTGCATCTAAGCTATTTGGCTCAATGCCGTCGCTTTCTGCGCAAATATTAAGTATTTCGGTATATTCAGGGTTTTCTGCGCCGTAACGGTAAATATCACCGCTATTTTGCGCATAACTATTAATTAATTTGTTAAAGTCACTTTGTGCGACTACTCCCTCTGTACCTTGAGCCGTTGCAAAGGCGTAATCATCCCCGGTTTTAACTACGGAATAAATTGTCAAATCTTCCGTTTCTTTATTGGAAACTGTACCGTTTAATATGTTTTTCACGTCTAAAGGGTTAACATATAGTATAACTGGGTTGCAGTTATTATAGCGTTCGTCAAGCCCGCCTAAATCTACTAAAGTAAGCATGTCTATATATTCGTCGCCGGGGCAGCTATATAAAAAGCCGTTTCTGCAAACAAATTCTATCATGCTGTTATAGTCGTCGTAATATTTTTGCGCCGCTGCAGCCATTTCTTTTGAAGCCTGCAAAGCTTCTTCCAGGCCAAATTCCCGACCGGGCTCCATATCTGGCAAAACTGTTTCATATTCAAATTTAAAATCTTCAGAGGCATTAATGACCTTTGTTTCTTTTTCTTCAGCTTTTGTTCCAGGCGTACTGGTACTGTTTGCCTCCGGAGTTGGGGGTTGGGTATTGCTCCGGCAGCCGACGACACACAAAAGAACAAAGCAGGCAGTTAATAATTTTTTAGCTTTCATATATTCTCTCCAGGAGCAATTCGCTTGTTAAGAATTGCCATAAATTAATGTGAGTTCGATGAAAATTAAAAAAACATAATTTTCATCAAACTTTGATTATATTCCCACAATTTGCGGCAAAAACCGCCGTAAATTGTCGCTCATAACATGAGAATTGCTCCGCAATTAAGCCGTTAAAGCAGATTTTCGACTTCGTCGAACTCACGTTAAATTATGTTTACGCCAAAATTATACCAACATTTTTTGTAAAAATCAAGCATACATTTAAATAAGCACTGATTAAAAATGCAAAAACAATCATTAAAAGGTGGCGTAAAAAATGGGGAAAAAGGGGATTATTACAGGAGCACTAATTTTAACCATAGCTGGGGTTATTACACGTGTTTTAGGCTTTGTTTACCGAATATATATGTCAAACGCAATCGGGGCGGAAGGAATGGGGCTTTATCAATTGATTGTCCCAATATACAGTTTGGTGTGGTCCATAGCTTGCTCGGGGTTTACAACAACTATTTCTAAGCTTACGGCTCAGGAAAAGGCTAGGGGAGAATACGGCAATTTATCCCGTATTTTAAAGCAGTCTATAATAATGTCTACTGCGATTGGTGTTTTGCTTAGCTTTTTACTTTACATATTTTCCGCAGATATTGCCCAAATATTTTTTAAAGAGCCAAGGATTACAATGTCTTTAAAAATCATTGCTCTTTGTGTGCCGTTTATGGCAGCAGGTTCATGTATGAGGGGATATTTTTTCGGCTTGCAAGAAACTTTAATTCCGGCTATAAACCAGGTTTTTGAGCAGGTTATAAGAATGACTGTTGTATTTTTAATTGCAGGCATTTTTATACCTATGGGGCTTGAATATGCTTGTGCGGCCGCTTGTATAGGTATAGTGGTGGAGGAAATATTTTCTTTTTTATTTGTGCTTGTTGCCCACAATATGGGCGGTGCAAAAAAATTGCAAAAAACATTACCAACTTTAAGCCGGCTAAGTTCACTTTCTCTTATTGTAACAATGGCACTTCCTTTAACGTTAAATAGGGTTGCCGGTTCTTTGCTTTCAACCCTTGAAAACGCAATGATTCCTCAAAGACTGCAAGTTTACGGTCTTACACAAGGCGAAGCAATGAGTATTTACGGGCAAATATCCGGTATGGCTATGCCGCTTATATTTTTTCCGTCGGCGTTTTTACTGTCTCTTTCAATTTCTCTTGTTCCAGCTGTTTCAGAAGCAAAAGCAATTGGTAACAACGAGCGCATTCGGTACACAACTTCAAAGTCAATGCTGTTTGCTTCAATAATCGGCTTTTTGGCTTCCGGCATATTTATTGTATATTCACGGGAGCTTGGGCAAATTATTTATAAGCAAGATTTAAGCCGTATGCTTGTTTTGTTCGGCATTATGTGTCCGTTTTTATATATGCAGGTGGTTCTTTCGGGCATATTAAACGGGCTTGGTTTTCAAGTGTTTATTTTTAGAAACAGCCTTATTTCTTCGGTAATAAACTTAGGTTTTATTTATTTCTTAACACCAATAAAAGGGGTAGACGCATTTATTTTTGGCTGGTTTATAAGCTTAATTGTGGTTTGCTTTTTAGAAATAGAAAAACTACGGGAATCTGTAGACGTCTCCTTTGATTTTTCCGACTGGTTTTTTAAGCCTGTCATATGCTCGGCTGCAAGTGGGCTTTTAGTAAACTTATTGTTTAAAGAATCATTGTTTAGGGCCTTTGGCAACGTTTTAGGGCTGGTAATGTCTTTATCAATTTTATCATTATTATATATGGTATTTATTATTTTAACAGGAAGCTTGTCAATCGGAGATTTACAACAGCTTTTTAATTTTAAACCTAAGAAAAGTAGGGCATAACGAGGTTTACTGATGTTTAATTTAAAGCTCATTCTACGGTATTGTTGGCGGACGGCTAAGGTTGTCCGCCTTTTCAATTCATAATATAAGTTCTTCTTTGACATATAGAAATTTATTTGATACAATTTTTTTAAGAAATTTTGTGTTATTACGCTTTTGCGAGGAGATTTGTGTATGAGTTCTCACGATTCTATCAGACGATTTAGTGCTTTTATATTGGTGTCATTGTTTGTTGTAATGTTTAGTCTGACAGCCTATGGAAATGCTGCAGAACCTCCGGGGCTTACAGTCATTGTATCTTCACCGCCAGAGGATTTAACTTTGTCCATTCGTTTTGCGGACGGTAGCAGTACAGACGCAGTGGAACTTCAAAAAGAGAAAAAAGCGTGGGAAACTTATTATCGCTTTTTCTATGGCATGGTTGTTTCAACAAGACCAACGCTGAAAGATGCAACGCTTGTTGTTCAGTCGAAAGAAAAGTCATTTGAGTGCGCCTTACCCGAAGTCGCTTTTAGTCAATACAATAACTTAATTACCCTTGATTTTGATCATGAAAGCGTTACGGCAGGTCAACCACAATTTCGCATAATACTACTTGTGGCCATGCGAGTAATATTTACACTGCTTATTGAAGGGTTGGTATTCTTTGCCTTTTCGTATAGGAAGAAAGCGAGCTGGATTGTGTTTTTGATTGTTAACTTAATAACCCAAGGGGCTTTAAACATGGCGTTAAGCGGCCCTAATTTTGGTTCTTACTGGATTATAGGTTATATCTTTTTTGAGATTATTATTTTTATTACAGAGATGCTTGTGTTTGCTTTTATACTTAAAGAGCACAGAAAGAGTCGTGGGATTGTGTATGCACTTGCGGCAAATTATGCCAGCCTAATTATAGGCGGTGTGATGATTTCTTATCTGCCTGTTTAAGAGCTTTGTTAATTTAACAAGTATTAAAAATGCCGATACACAAAATCCATACGTAGAAATTGTGGGAAGTTTTGTGTTTAATACAAAGGATAGAACCAAAGAGGAAATAGATGAAATGAATTTATTCCAAGGAATTAAAATCATTGATAAAGACGAGGAAGAGTTTGTTTTGAGAGTTAATCACAACCAAATGAAATGAGAATAATCACCTTTAAAATATTTAATTTTTAATGTGCAACGTAGGGAACGACCATTGTGTCGTTCCCTACGTTACCGGAGGTTGATAAATTTACCATTTATTTAACAAAGACTTCATCCATGCCACTAAATCAACGTTATAGACGGATTTTAGATTATCGCTGGTTAAAACCTCTTTTGGCGTGCCGTATGCAACTTGTTTTCCTTTAGAAAGCAGAAGTGCGTGAGTGCCATATGTAAAGGCAAGGTTTAAATCGTGGATAATTGACAAAACGGCTCGCTCATCCTGTTTTGCCCATTGGCTTATTATATTGAAAATGGATATTTGGTGTTCTATGTCTAAATGGTTTGTGGGCTCGTCCAAAATCAATATTTTAGGCTGCTGGGCAAGGGCTCTTGCAAGGCAAACCCGTTGAAGCTCTCCGCCGGAAAGGGTGGTTACAAGCCTGTTTTTTAAATGGGCGGTGTCTGTTAATTCAAAGGCCGTTTCAATGGCTGTTTTGTCTTTTTGAGAAAGCCCTGTGGCATATTTGGGCTTATGGGCATATCTGCCGACGGACACAAGCTCGTAGCAATTAAAATCAAAAGCGATTGAATTATTTTGGGTTAGAACTCCAATGTTTCTGGCAAGTTCAATGGGTTTATAAAGCTTTATATCTTTTTCTCCCAGTATAATTTTGCCGTCATATTCAAGCGTGTTCATTATGGCTCTGACAAGAGTTGTTTTTCCGCTTCCATTTGGGCCAATAACCATTAAAACATTACCCTTTTCAACTTTAAAAGAAACATTATTAACAATTCTATTTTTTGCTATTGAAACACTAATATCGTTTATTTTCAGCATAATTTATTCAACTCTTTTTTTCCTGGAATTATAAAATATATAAATAAATGCGGCAGAACCTGCAACACTTGTTACAACTCCGATTGGAAGCTCTACAGGAGATATTATGGTTCTTGCCAATAAATCGCATAGGGATAGAAACACTGCCCCTATGATTACGGAAAACGGTATAAGCCTGATATGCAATGGACCTATTGCTAGCCGGACAAGATGGGGAATAATAAGCCCTACGAAAGCTATGTTGCCTGCAAGGGCAACGCTTGTTCCGCATAAAATGGACACGCAAAACAAAAGAGTGAGTCTTGTTTTTTTAACGTCTACTCCGGCGTATTTTGCCTGTTCTTCACCCATTGAAAAGGCATCAAGCTCAAATGCCTTACACATTGTTATAACAATTCCCGAGACTAAAAGCACTAATGCAACATAAACGGAATTCCATGAACGCCCAGCAAAAGACCCCATTTGCCAAAAAACTATGCCCCTTAACTTATCTCCGGAAAATGAAGAGATAATTGAAACGACACCTGATATTAACATATTAAATATAATGCCGGAAAGAATTATTGTGTTTGAGGACAAGTTTCTGTCAATGGCATAAGCAAAGCTTATAATAAACAATAGCGAAATCATAGAGAAAACAATAGCAACAGCACAGATTGTAAGCTCTTGAAAAAAAGATAACTTAAAGCCTACAGCAATAGTTATAACAGCGCCTAAAGTTCCTCCGGCGGTAACCCCCAGAACAGAGCCGTCTGCCAAAGGGTTTTTTATTAAGCCCTGCATCGTTGCGCCGGAAACAGATAGAGCAGCACCAACAAGCATAGCAAGAATAACTCTGGGTGCTCTCAAATAAAGAACAATTTGCTCTGTTTGAGGGTAAAAATCCCCTTGGATTCCGAAAAATTTATTTAAAAATACGGCAACTGTTTCGCTAATTGGCAAATTTACGCTGCCAAGAGACACGCAGATGCAAAAAGTTAGCAATAAGACAAAAACTGCAAATATGTACAACAATATAAGCTTTTTGGATGACAAATGCTTAATTTTCATTTATTCCACATACTCTCCGTAAATTGATTCGTAAAGCTGTTTTGCCGCTTCATAAAGGCGCGGCCCTGGTCTGTTTATTAAATCGCCGTCTAGACTGTAAACTTGCTTTGTTTGGCAGGCGATTATGTTATCCCAGCCCTGTCTTGAAATAATTTCCCCTGCTACGTCAGGTATGCCATAATATCCACAGGTGGACATAATAACGTCTGGGTTTCTGCTTATTATCTGTTCTTCAGAAACCTGACACCAGCCTTCTAGATCGTCAAATATATTTTTTGCTCCAACAATATCCATAAGCTCGTTAATATATGTATTTCTGCCTGTTGTAAAAATGCCGTAATCAAGGGGGGCAACTTCAAAATAGGCTGTCCTTTGGGGTTGCTCTTTGCTTGCTTTAGTCAATTTTTCAAGCTTTTCTTTTATTTCAGCATTTTTTTGCAATGCCAATTCTTTTTTGCCAAGAAGTTCACCAACAGCTTCTAGTGACCAATAAACTTCTTCAACGGTTTGAGGGTCTATTATAACAACCGGGATGGAGGCTTTTGAAATTAACTCCGCTTCTGCTTCGTCTTGGTTCATTAATGACATAATTACGCAATCCGGATTTAAGGAAATTATATGTTCTATGTTAGTCTCTTCTGCAGTAGTAACTTTAGGCAAGCTTTTTGCTTCCTCCGGGTAATTGGCGTAAGTACCAACTGCAATAAGCCTGTTTTGCTCTTCTAAAAAATAGAAAGTTTCTACAACGGATGGCGACATAACTACAACTCTTTCAGGAGGGGTATCAAAAACAGTTTCTCTTCCTATTGAATCAGTTATTACGATTTTTCCTGATGGTGTTTCTGCTGTGTTTGTGTTTTGACATGCCGAAAGCATTATTAAGCTTAATAATAAAGCTATATACTTTTTCATATATTTTGCTCCTTTATAAGATGATGTTGTTCTTGATTTCATTAATAACATGTACTATTATAGAATGATAATTGAAAAAAGTAAACAAAAAACATTGAAGGAGCAAATATATGAATTTTTTGCAAGCAATGGAATATATACATTCGACACACCGCTTCGGTTCTGTTTTAGGGCTTTCTAATATGGAAGATTTAATGAAAAGACTTGGAGACCCACAAAAACAATTAAAATTTGTTCATGTTGCTGGAACAAACGGAAAGGGTTCAGCAGTTTCTTTTTTAACTAGCATTTTAATTGAGGCCGGGTATAAGACTGGAATGTATACTTCCCCTTTTATGCATAGATTTAATGAAAGGATTCAAGTTAATAAATGTGAAATAGAAAACGAAGAAATAGCAGAGTTAACTTCTATAATAAAACAAAAGACTGATGAAATGGTTAGTGAGGGTAAAAGCCATCCAACAGAATTTGAGCTTGTTACAGCTATGGCTTTTTTATATTTTGCTAGGCATAAATGCGATATAGTTGTTTTGGAAGTTGGGCTTGGGGGAAGGTTGGATGCTACTAATATTATTGAAAAGCCGCTTTTAAGCGTTATTACGACAATAAGCTTTGACCATATGGACGTTTTAGGAGACACTCTATCTAAAATTGCATATGAAAAGGCAGGCATTATAAAGGAAAATATAGATGTTGTGGTTTATCCTCAAGAAAAGGAAGCTATTGATGTTATAAAAGCGGAGTGCAAAAGCAAAAATGCGAAGCTAACGGAAGCGGATTTTTCAGAAATTGTTTCACACAACAGCCCGGATAGCTTTAACCCAGAGGGGCAAATTTTTAGCTTTATGGGTTTTGATAACTTAAAAATTTGTCTTTTGGGGGAACATCAGCAAAAAAATGCTTCCCTTGCTTTGTTATGCGCCTTATTACTTAAAGAGAAAGGGTTTTTAATAACTGAGGAATCAATTAGGACTGGGCTTTGCAAAGCACGCTGGCAAGGGCGCTTTGAAATGGTAAACTTCAAGCCGATTGTTATAATTGATGGTGCTCATAACTTACAAGGGGTTGAGGAGCTTTCAAAAAATCTTTGTAAATACTTTAAAAATGATAAAATAAATTTTATTATGGGTGTGCTTAAAGACAAAGATTATCAAAGTATGATTAATTATACTTTGCCTATTGCTAAAACATATATGACCATAACTCCGTCAAATCCAAGAGCCCTTAATTCTGAAGAACTTTGCTGTCAGATACGTCAAATGGGGGGAGACGCTACGGCTTTTAAAAGTATACAAGAAGTATGTAATTATGCAGTAGAAAATATGAAAAATGAGGTCATTTGTGTTTTTGGTTCTTTGTACTTTTTGGGGGAAATACGCTGGTTTTTCGGGCTTTCTTAAGGTTTTAGCTCTGTTGTGTAAAGCGCAAAAAATCTGCTTTACTAAATGTGCTAAGTGTGTTATAATCCTATAAAATTTAATAAACTAAGAGGGAGGTTAGGTTTTGCGGAGTTTGCAACTATCTATAAATTATTAGAGGGGAATGATTTCATGGATGAGAAAAAGAATAACGTAGGCGAGAGAGTACATAAAAAACCTTCTTTTCTTGTGGCCATTATACCGGTTGTCGTTTTAATTGCTTCTTTGTTTTACGGCATTTTAGTTCTTGAACAAGACGCTCATTTGTTTATTGTATTGGGCGGATGTGTTGCTGCGCTTGTTGCTGTATACTTAGGATTTTCATGGAAAGAGATTGAAGACGCCTTTCTGTCAACTCTTGCTGTTTCTATGCAAGCGTGTATAATCCTTTGTATAGTTGGTATGCTTATCGGTTCTTGGATTGCTTCAGGAACAATCCAAACAATGATTTTTTACGGACTAAAAATTATCAACCCAACTGTTTTCTTAACGGTTTCATGCATTGTCTGTGCCATTGTATCTTTGGCGACAGGCAGTTCTTGGTCCACTGCGGGGACAATTGGTGTTGCTTTGATTGGTATTGGCAAAGGTCTTGGCGTTCCTGATGCTATAACAGCCGGTGCCGTTATTTCAGGTGCTTATTTCGGAGATAAAATGTCTCCCCTTTCAGACACTACAAACCTAGCTCCTACTGTTGCAGGTTCTAATCTTTTTGACCACATTAAACACATGATTTATACAACTGGTCCATCACTTTTAATCGCTCTTGTATTGTTTACAATCCTCGGCTTCAGATATGGAGGAAATCAAATGGATCAAGGGTCGATTGACGGAATATTGACCGCACTTTCTTCTAACTTTAATATTAATCCTTTATTACTAATTCCTCCTATTTGCGTTATTTTAATGGTAGCTTTTAAAATCCCAGCTATGCCCGGTCTTATCGGCGGGACATTTCTCGGCGGATTATTTTTCTTCCTTCTTCAAGGGGGCACATATGGCTCTATAAACGAAGGCTTCGGGATATTGTTTGATTCTATGCAATGGGGATACGTTAGCGAAACTGGCCACGAGGTTATAGACGAACTTTTAACAAGAGGTGGGCTTCAAAATATGTTATGGACTGTTTCTATAGTTTTCTGCTCTATGTTTTTCGGCGGAATTATGGAAAAAACAGGTTGCTTGGAAACTATTGCGGAAGCTCTTCTTTCAGGAGCGAAAAGCGTTGGCTCTTTAGTTACTGTAACAGTATTTTCTTGCTTCTTTATTAATCTTCTTGCAGCAGACCAGTACTTGGCAATAGTTATTACTGGTAAAATGTATTCTGCTGAGTTCAGAAGAAGAGGGCTTGCTCCTAAAAACCTTTCAAGAACACTTGAAGATTCCGGAACACTTACATCACCACTTATTCCGTGGAACTCCTGCGGTGCATTTATGTCTCAAACTCTTGGTGTTCCGACTTTGGCGTATTTGCCGTACTGTTTCTTAAACCTTGTTAATCCAATTGTTGCAATTGTATTAGGCTTTACCGGCTTAACATTTGAATCTCTTGACGACGCTGAAAAAGAAAAGGTTAGGCAGGAATTTGGAGATAGAGTAGCATTTTAAATTTGTAAAAAAACAGCGCCGTTTTTGAAAAGTTTGAATTAGAACCTGTATATTGACAGGCTCTTAGAGGCTGTTTAGAATCTCGCTTTAGGCGTATTTTTGAGTGATTTTTTTGTTAGGCAAGGAAGCGTGGAACGTTCATACTGAACAAGGTATGGGCGTTTCACGCTGACGTAGAATAACGAAAAAATAACCAAAAATACGGCTGAATGGAGATTCTAAACAGCCTCTTAGGCAAGCTATAAAAAGCGGCGTTATAATATTTAAAGGTAGGTGCGACATTGGGAAAGGACTTAGTTACTAAAACACTAAAGCATGAAAAAGTGGACAGCGTTCCATGGGTACCTTTTGCCGGGGTTCATGCAGGGAAGCTTAAAGATTATAACGCTAGAGATGTTTTAACCAACGGTGATAAGCTTTATGAATCTATTATTGAAGTTTTTAAAACTTATAAGCCGGATGGGCTTCCTATTTTATTTGATTTACAGGTTGAAGCCGAAATTTTAGGGTGCGACTTGCTCTGGGCGCAAGATACTCCTCCTTCGGTTCGTTCTCACCCATTTAAAGATACAAATGAAATGCCATGCCCGTGTTTGATACCAAATGAAGAATCCGGAAGGCTTCCAATGATTTTAGATGTAATGAGAAGAGTGAAAGCAGAAATAGGAGAACAAGCCGCACTTTACGGGCTTATTTGTGGTCCTTTTACCCTTGCTTCCCATTTAAGAGGAACGGATCTTTTTATGGATATGGTAAAAGACGGAGAATATGTTAAAAACTTAATAGAATTTTGCACAGAGGTAAGTGTTGCAATGTCCGGCATGTATATTGATGCAGGCATGGACGTTATTGCAGTTGTTGACCCTTTAATTTCTCAAATTTCACCAAAGCATATTAAATCTCTTATGTTTGATGCTTATACGGCTTTGTTTGATTTTATAAGAAGTAAAGATGCTTTTTCATCGTTTTTTGTATGCGGAAACGCAACTGGCCAGCTTGACATTATGTGTCAGACAAAGCCTGATTCTGTAAGCGTTGATGAAAATGTTGATTTAGCTGTCGCAAAGCCTATTACTGATAAATATAACATAACTATAGGTGGAAATATCCCTCCTGCAACAACAATGCTTTACGGGGATGAGGAAGAAAACGTTGAATACGTTAATAATATATTAAGCAGTGTTGACCATTTTAATTTAATTGTCAGCCCGGGCTGTGATATGCCTTATGACGTTCCTATTGAAAATGTTATAGCTATTGTAAATGTTTTAAAACCAAATGAACCCTAAAAATTAAGGAGGTTATTATGAGTAAGGAAGAAATAATTAAAATGGCTTTTGATTCAATTAT
>CAZJGG010000072.1:0-14136 GCA_964545475.1 uncultured Eubacteriales bacterium
TATCTTACCACACGTTCTTTTATTTGTCAACATGTTTTTTAAAAAAGTTTTAAAATATTTTAAATTATCGTTTTAACCCCGAATTTCATGGTTATTTCGCTTATTTTAACATTGAATTTCTTTTGCAATTTTTTAATATGAACAACTTCTTGCTTCGTTGCAATTAAAATTGAGACTCCTTTTTGCCCCATTCGTCCGCATCGCCCAGAGCGGTGTAAATAAAACATAGGGTTTTCAGGCACATCAAAGTTTATAACATGGGTTAACCCCTCAATATCAAGCCCTCTGGAAGCTATATCAGAAGCCACAAGGAGTATTTTATCCTCCTGGCGGAATTTCCGTAAAACATTGGCTCTTTCTATCTTATTAAAATCCCCATGGAGAGAAAGTGCATTTATGCCGTGATAATTCAGTCTTTTGGCAAGTGTTTCAATTTCCTCCGGAGAATTTATAAATACTATTCCCCTTTTAATGTTTTCGCCATGGAAAAATTTGCGTAAAACCTCTATCTTATCTCGCTTTTCACAAACAAAATAATAATGCTCAATGCTTTCAGGAAGCAGCGCCTTTCCCTTTATCTCTATTATTTCAGGGTTATTAGAAAGAGTTTTAGCCGTATTTATAGCCTGTTGGTCAAAAGAAGCCGAAAAAAACAATAGCTGCCTATCCTTTTGAGTAAGCTTTATAACAGACTTCACCTGTTCAATATTTTTATCATCAAGCATTCTGTCCGCTTCGTCAATAACAATGGTTTTAATATAATGGGCAGAAAACTTTTTAAGCTTATTAAGCTCCAAAACCCGTCCGGCAGAGCCAATAACAATTTTAGGCTTTTGTTTTAAAGCTTCAATTTGCCTGTTCATATTCGCTCCGCCAATTAAAAGAGCGGCATCGTTTTTATCCATTAAAACAGAGCAAACCTTATAAACTTGGTGGGCAAGCTCATGGGTAGGCGTTAAAACCAATATTTGCGGAGACTTTATTTCCGGGTCTAATTTTGACAAAACAGGCAGTAAATACGCCAAAGTTTTCCCAGACCCCGTCTTTGAAAGCCCAATAACATCTTTGCCTTCAAAAATTACAGGCATAGCCTTTAGCTGTATTTCGGTGGGCGTTTCTATTCCTGCCTCTTTTAATTTTGTAACATATTCTTCATTAATAAATTCCGCAAACATTGGCAACTATCCTTTTATACTTTTTTCAACGCTTTCGGCAAAGCCGACGTTTTCCTCAATAATATCCTCATATTCAAACGTAAGATCCCCAAACATTTTGTTCAAAGGCTTAACATACTTAGAAAGATGAATTATAATCGGATTAAACAATTTTGTAAACATAATCTTTTTATTTATACTTTTAGCAATAAGGCGCACCAACTCCGTCGTGCACACATATTCCCTGTTTTGAGGCAAAAACACGCCGTTTAAACTTTTTTCAACAGCTCTTAATATGAACTGGGATAAGTTATCAATAAATATCATGCTTCTTCTATTAATAATATCAGGGAACACAGGAGTAAACCGGGCAAGGCTTAAAAGCTTTTGAAAATTACCTCTGCATCCAAACCCGTAAACCATAGGCGGCCGGATAATGCAAACGCAAAATCCGCCGCCCTCAATTTCTTTAAGCCTTTGTTCAGCCAAAAGTTTACTTCTACCGTAATAATCCTCTGCTTCAATAGCCGCAACACTACTTAAATATATGAACTGGGGTACGCCCTCCGCTTTGGCTTTTTTTGCCGCTTCCAAAGCTAAATCACAATTAACCTCATAATAAAGAGCTTCGTTTTCTTTCCGCATTTTTATATGGGCAATTCCTGCGCAAAACAAAACACTGTCTGCCCCGGCAAAGCTTGTATTATTAAACTCCCTGTTTCGGCTTGATACAGTAATTATCTCATGCCCATCCCCGGCGTATTCGCAAAATGCCTTACCAATATAGCTGTTTTTGCCTATAACTATTATGCGCATTTCTATACTCCTTAACCACATAAATTAACTCTTCCTTGCCACAAGCAAAATTTGCTCGCAACTCAGTACTATTTTATATGATTAAGGAGTATAATTTCCCAATACAACGTGGTGGAACACTTTTTTGCCCTTTTGAATTACCATTATGCCGTCTTTAAAGTCGTTATCAGTAATTTTGTAATCTATATCGCTAACTTTCTCGCCGTTTATTTTAACGCCGCCTTGGGTAATGTTTCTTCTAGCATCACTTTTAGATTCAAAAAGTTTAGTTTTTTCAAGCAATTCAATAAGTGACAAATTTGCCGCTTCTTCTTTATTAATTGTTGTAGTCGGAATAGAGCCACTTAATTCTCCCCCTGCAAAAAGAGCCTGAGCCGCTTGTAAAGCCTTGTCCGCTTCCTCTTTGCCGTGAACAATTTTTGTTGTTTCATATGCCAAAATTTCTTTTGCTTTGTTAATTTCGCTTCCTTCAAGAGCTTTAAGCCTATTAACCTCTTCCATAGGCAAAAACGTAAGCAAGCTTAAGCATGTGCCAACGTCTGCATCGTCAACATTTCTTAAATATTGGAAAAATTCATATGGAGTAGTTTTTTCCGGGCTTATCCACAAAGCGCCTTTTTGAGTTTTACCCATTTTTTTGCCGTCGCTTGTTTGTAAAAGAGTAAACGTCATGCCGTATGCGCTGGCGTTTTCAACACGGCGAATAAGCTCTACCCCTCCTAAAATGTTAGACCACTGATCATTTCCCCCAAGCTGCATTTTACAGTTATGTCTGCGGAAAAGCTCCAAAAAGTCGTAAGACTGCATAATCATATAATTAAATTCAAAAAAAGAAAGCCCCTTTTCAAACCTTGATTTATAACATTCGGCAGTTAACATACGGTTTACAGAAAAATGCACGCCGTACTCTCTAATAAACGGAACATAACTTAATTCCAAAAGCCAGTCAGCATTATTTGCCATAATAGCCTTTCCATCAGAAAAGTCTATAAACCGCTCCATTTGCTTTCTAAAACAGTCCACATTATGCTGGATCTCGTCTCTAAGCATAATACGGCGCATTTCCGTTTTGTCTGTCGGGTCTCCAACCATACCAGTTCCGCCGCCTAACAAAACAACCGGGCGGTGTCCGCACTGCTGTAAATGCATCATTGCTTTTATTGTAAGAAAATGCCCAATTGTAAGGCTGTCTGCCGTGGGGTCAAATCCTATATAAAAAGTCACTTGCTCGTTTGCAAAAAGGTTTCTTATTTCCTCCTCGTGGGTAGTTTGCTGTATAAAGCCTCGCTCGTTAAGTACATCAAATGCGTTTTTCATTTCTTTTCCTCCGTTTTTTCGTATTCCATAATTAATATTTATCTAAAACAAACTGTCGATCCACGTGTTAATTTGTTCCATAAGGTTTATTGCGTCTTCCGCCATTTCTTTTGTAGCCTCAATATTTGCTTCCTGAGGATAGTTTGTATCAAAATAATAAGCAGTAAGCATAAACAATTCTTTATATAAACTAATATCCTTTTCAATTCTCGCTATCTCACAAGTAACACTATACAAAGCCACTAGCTTATGTGTTGTCAATATTTTATAATGTTCCGGCTCACCGTATTTCTCAATATAATGCTTAAACCTCTTTTCAACACTTTGCTGGCAAAACCGTGTGCAAGGGTCATAGTTCCCTAAGGAAAACATATCTTTTGCATATTTTTCGTCACGCTTAGAATATTCAAGGTAACTTATTGTTGCCATAAAACAACCCCCTCTTTTTTTATATTAGCATTAGGATTAAAAACGCCCTGGGGTTCTTTTAAATATTCCTCCAAAGTAAAATAAAAATCTATGGGAAAATCAATACCAATTTCATCTGGCAAACAAATTATTTGCCCTCTGTCCATGGGAGAAAGCAGTTTCTCCGAAACAATAGCCAAGTCGATATCGCTACCCACCTTTGCGGTGTTTTTAGCAAAGCTTCCAAATAGAATTATTTTATTAATATCAATTTTCAGGCTAACAATTCCGTCAACCAGCGGTTTTAAATATTTGTCGTTTATATTATTGATATTCATAATAACACTTCTTTCCCAACACTCTTGAACTTGCATTTATAAATACAAGCTCTTAAATTCCAGCTTGCAATTATTTTAAAACACTTTATAATTAAAAGCAAGATATTACTATAAAAAATTTCAGAGGTGGTTTTCCATGAAAAAACCAGTTGTTCTCGCTAAATGTACAAAATACGAATTGCAAGATGTTAAAGCAGCCCTTTTAAAAACAATAGAGGCTTTAGGCGGACTTTCCAAATATGTAGGAAAAAAAGACACCGTATTACTAAAGCTTAATTTACTAATGCGCAAAAAGCCGGAAGAAGCCACAACAACACACCCGGTTTTCGTTCAGGCTCTTGCGGAAATTTTAACAGAATACGGCTGTGACGTTTTACTGGGAGACAGCCCAGGCGGTCCTTTCACTTTCAGTATGCTTCGCTCCGTTTACAAAGCAACAGGCATACAAGATGTTACATTAAAAACAAAAGCCCGGCTCAACTTTAACGTTGAAAGCTGTGAAAAAGAAAACCCCGAAGGGCTTATTTTAAAGAAAATGACAGTAACAGACATGCTAAACGATGTTGACAAAGTCATCTCCGTTTCCAAGCTTAAAACCCACGGCATGATGACTTTTACCGGAGCTGTTAAAAACATGTTCGGCGTAATCCCCGGCATAAGAAAAGCAGAATTCCATTTAAACATGCCGGATTACGACGTTTTCGCCGATGCCCTTGTAGATATTTGCCTGTTATCAAACCCGGTGCTTTCCTTTATGGACGGCATAGAAGCAATGGAAGGCAACGGTCCTTCCTCCGGAAGCGTAAGAAAAACAGATGTTATTTTGGCTTCAAGCAGCCCTTATCATCTGGATAAAGCCGCTTGCACCATTGCCGGCATCCCCCTTGAAAGCGTCCCCACAATTAAAGCCTGCATAAAACGTGAAATTGTCGAAAAGGGTCTTTCCGATATTATCTTCCTAGGCGACCCCATCGAAGCTTTCAAAACTCCGCCTTTTAAGCTTCCGGACTCTAAATCTATTTTAAGCAGAATGAATAAAATACCCACTCCCATTATGGGAGCTGTAAACAATTTGCTTCAACCTAAAGTTTCAGTAAACCACAAAGAGTGCGTGGGCTGCGGAGACTGCGCAAAAAATTGCCCCGCCCGTGTAATCGAAATGAAAAACAAAAAACCTCACATCGATACAAAAAAATGTATACGCTGCTACTGCTGCCAGGAACTTTGCCCCAAAGGCTGTGTGCAAATAAAACGCCCAGCAGCTTTAAGGATTCTTACAAAGAGCTGAAAGTATTGGAATGATATGTCTATGAAAATAAAAATAAAATTATTTCCATTTTTAGCTTCCGGAATAATGCTGTGCATAGTTGCTATTTGTTTCATAACTCGACCTCTTATGTCCAATGTTTTTCACTCGGAACAATGCGCTTGTGCCCCCCTTGAGATTGTCGTAGAGCTAAATGAAAAAATTTATTCGGTAATTTATACAAAGAACAGTCCTGCTTTTAAATATTATAATTTAGAAAAAAATATTACTCCTGACCTTGTAGGAGAATATTTAGGAGAGTATGAAACCCCAGTTGATAATAACAGAAATGAAATATTTAAAATTTATAGCTATAAAAAATGCGAAACAACACAATACGATTGGATGCCGATACTAATTTTGGAGGATTCAAACGGCAAATTTTATCATGCAATTATAGGTTCGCCTTTTGACCCTCAAAATCAAACTGCCCAAGAAGTTTTAACTGTATACGGAATAAAATCAGCTCAGGATATTGTAAGCATAGAAAATAAATATGGAACTGAAATTTCCGACATTGATTTTATAAAGAAATTCTACGATGGTTTGTTTACAAAGGAGTTTTGCGGAGATGCGGAAATGCGAGAATATGTTTATCAAAACACAGGTTTACCTAAACATGAGGTTACAAAACTATATTCAAAATACGCAGATGACACCGTAACTTTGAAATTAAAATTGAAAAACGGCTTAGTAACCCATGTAACCTACACAAGCCACAACTTTGTTAAAATCGACCACCACTTGTATTTTAAAGTTGATGATTCATGGTTAGATTTAGTTGCTGTAATGTAGGGAACGACCCCTGTGTCGTTCTGCGTCCCCAATGTATACAACTGTATTTTGAATTGAAAGAGAATCTATCGGCTTATATGGGGATAATCCCCGTAATTTTTTCAATACTAAAGTTACTATATTACCATAACTCTTTAAGGAGGTTAATAAATGCAAACAATAAAAGAAATATTTAAAATCAAAGACCCGGTAAGCTCCATATCCCATTTAGCAGGCGCAATAATAGCAATACCCATAACAATTTTGCTTATTATAAAAGGAGCACATTTAGGCTCTGCAAGATACATTGTTTCCTTTGCAATTTTCGGGGCGGCGCTGTTTTTGCTGTATATGGCAAGTGCAGTTTATCATTATTTCAATATATCGGAAAAGGTAACAAAGCTTCTTAAACGTATAGACCATATGATGATTTTCGTTTTAATAGCCGGAACATATACTCCCATTTGCTTAATTACGCTAAAAGGTCCGTGGGGTTACTCCATTCTTGCAGTTGCATGGGCTTTTGCCATCGGCGGCATATTTTTAAAGCTTTTTTGGATAGGTGCGCCGAGAATTTTATCAACGGCAATTTATGTAGCAATGGGCTGGATGGTTGTTGTGGCAATTTATCCTCTTATTAAAAGCGCAACAACAGCGGAACTTGTTCTTTTGCTGCTAGGTGGGCTTGCGTATACCTTTGGCGCAGTGATTTATGCAATGAAATGGTTCCCAATAAAATTAAAAATGGTTGGATTTCACGAAATTTTCCATTTTTTTGTTTTAGGTGGTAGCACATTTCATGTAGCACTAATGTTTTGTCTTTAATTTGTAATATGAAGTTTAGTAAAAATACCAATTGACTTTATTAAGCCAAATGTATACTATAATGTTGTATCCTGAAATGTTGTATAAGAGCAATTTGACAAAACATTAACAGGTGTGGAGAAGGAACAGCAAACGCTTTACCGCTGTTTTTGCGAACATAGCTGTTTATGTTTTTGCAAATAGCTATATTAAAAGGAGGTACATTAAATTATGAAATCAATTAACATTTGCTTAGACTCAATAGACAAAGTTAAAAACTTTGTTAATACTATCGCAACTTTCGATGGCGACTTCGACTTAGCGTCAGACCGTTACGTTGTTGACGCAAAATCAATCATGGGCATATTCAGCCTTGATTTAAGCAAAGTATTAAGACTAGACGTTCATAACGAGGCAGACTATTCTCTTGTTTCAAAAGAGCTGGAAAAATTTATAGTATAAGAGCCTGTTTGGAATCTCCATTTCAGTGTCTTTTCGGCAAATTTTCCAAACAGGTTCTAAGACTAAATCTTATACTATAGCAATTCCTTATAATTGGTATAGTAATAAACCCCTTCGTTTTACGTAAGTGGGTTTTTTTATATTAACCCACAGATAGCTATGCAGATATTCGGGAGGATAACATGACAGACAGATACGAAAACCCCCTTTGCAAAAGATACGCAAGCAAAGAAATGCAGCGTATTTTTTCAGATGACAATAAATTTTCAACATGGCGTAAACTATGGATTGCCCTTGCAGAAAGCCAGCAAGAGCTGGGGCTTGAAATAACAGACCAACAAATTGAGGAAATGAAAAATTTTGTAAGCGACATAAACTATGACGTGGCTATAAAAAAAGAAGCAGAATTCCGCCACGATGTTATGGCTCATATCCATGCCTACGGGGAGCAATGCGCAAATGCAAAGCCAATAATACATTTAGGCGCAACCTCATGTTATGTCGGTGATAATACAGATATTATATTAATAAAAGACGCCTTATTATCTGTAAAAAAACTTCTTGTAAATGCAATTCAATTGCTATATAATTTTGCAAATAAATATAAACATTTGCCCACCCTTGCTTATACTCATTTTCAGGCGGCACAGCCAACAACAGTAGGCAAAAGGGCAACCCTTTGGCTTCAAGATTTAATTATGGACTTGGAGCAACTAGAACATACTCTTTCTAGTATTAAGCTTCTGGGCTGTAAAGGAACAACAGGGACAGCCGCAAGTTTCTTATCCCTTTTCGAGGGCGACCAAGATAAAGTTATTAAGCTTGAACAAAAAATTGCTGAAAAAATGGGCTTTACAGAGGTTTTCCCTGTAAGTGGGCAAACTTATACAAGAAAGCTTGATTATTACGTTCTTTCGGTGCTTTCTGGCATTGCTCAAAGCGCATATAAATTTTCAAACGACATAAGGCTTCTTTCCCATTTAAAAGAGTTCGATGAACCCTTTGAAGAATCTCAAATAGGCTCATCCGCAATGGCTTATAAAAGAAACCCTATGCGCTCTGAAAGAATTGCTTCTCTAGCAAGGCATGTTACTGTAAACGCTTTAAACCCAGCTTTAACCGCAAGCGCACAATGGTTTGAGAGAACGCTGGACGATTCTGCAAACAGAAGAATTTCAATTCCCGAAGCCTTTTTAGCCATAGACGGCATAATGTCTCTTTTTATAAACATTATAGGCGGCGTAAAAGTTTACCCAAAAATAATTGAAAAACATTTAAATGACGAACTTCCCTTTATGGCAACAGAAAACATTTTAATGTATCTTGTAAAAAAAGGCGGAGACAGACAAACACTTCACGAAGCCATAAGACAACACAGCGTTGAAGCCGCAAAACAAGTTAAGCAAAACGGCGGTGAAAATGATTTACTAAAAAGGCTTTTAGAGGATAAAATATTAAACATAAGCGAAAGCGAACTAATTAAGATAGTAAACGCCGAAAGCTTTACCGGGCGAGCAGCTCTTCAAACAGAGGAGTTTTTAGCAGATGTTAAGCATATTCTTGATAAAAATCAAGAACTTATAGGCGTTTCAATAAATATTAAGGTTTGATTGGAGGAAACAAAATGCTTACCGCAATTGTAGGAATAAACTGGGGAGACGAAGGCAAAGGCAGAATGGTTGACTTATTGTCTTCGGATTATGATGTTATATGCCGTTACCAAGGGGGAAACAACGCAGGGCATACAGTGATTAACGAAAGAGGTAAATTTGTTTTAAACCTTTTGCCGTCAGGTATTTTGCGTGAAACCACAGTTAACGTTATGGGTAACGGCATGGTTATAGATATTGAACATTTATGCAAGGAAATTGACTCTTTAACTAAACAGGGCATAAAAATAACCCCGGATAACCTAAAAATAAGCGATAAGGCAATTATTTGCTTTCCCTATCATATAATGCAGGATATTTTAGAGGAAGAACGCCTTGCCGACAGAAAGTTCGGCTCAACAAGGCGTGGTATCGCCCCTGTTTATGCAGATAAGTACATGAAAAAAGGCATAAGAACCGGGGATTTGTTTGACCTTGACCACTTATCCTCCCATCTTTCCGGCATTATAGAGTGGAAAAACTTAACCCTTGCCGGTGGATACAAAAGCAAAGAATTTATTACAGAAGAAATGTTAAGCTGGCTTAAACAATACGGCGAAAAAATTATGCCTTTTATAACAGATACCTCTGATTATTTGCTGGAAAGCAAAAAAAGCGGTAAAAATATTATGTTTGAAGCCCAGCTAGGTGCTCTTAGAGACATTGATTTCGGCATTTATCCATATACATCCTCTTCCCAAACAATAGCGGCATACGCTACAATCGGGGCAGGAATCCCTTCTGAAAAGCTTGATAACGTTATAGGCATAATAAAATCATATTCAAGCTGTGTAGGCGAAGGCGCATTTACAGCAGAGCTTTTCGGCGAGGAAGCGGAAAAACTAAGAGAAGCCGGCGGAGAATACGGCGCAGCCACAGGCAGACCAAGGCGTGTGGGCGGTTTTGACATTCCGGCTTCCGTTTACGGTGTAAAGGTTCAAGGGGCAACATGTCTTGCTCTAACTAAGCTTGATATACTCTCATATTTTGAGAAAATCCCCGTATGCACAGCATATAAGCTAACAAACGGTGAAACCACAACAAAATTTCCAACAGGTTCAATGCTTGAAACTGCAACACCAGTTTATGAATATTTGGAAGGCTTTAAAACCGACGTTTCAAAATGCAGAAAGCCTGAGGATTTACCTAAAGCCGCACTTGACTATATAAAATATATTGAAAATGCCGTTAACTGCCCAATAAAATACGTTTCAGTAGGCGCAGAACGGGAAGACTATATAATTATGCAATAAGAGCCTGTCTAAAAAGGGGTTATGTTATGAATCTTCAATTTACAAAAATGCATGGCTGCGGCAATGATTACATTTACTTTAACTGCTTTACCCAGCAAATTTTAGAACCGGAAGCATTGTCTATAAAGCTTTCAGACAGGCATAAAGGAATCGGCGGTGACGGCATTATAATGATATTAAAATCCGACATTGCCGATGCTAAAATGCGCATGTTTAACGCCGACGGCAGCGAAGGTAAAATGTGCGGCAACGCCATAAGGTGCGTAGCAAAATACCTTTACGACTATAAAATGGTTGATAAAACCGAAATTACAGTCGAAACCTTAAGCGGCGTTAAAACTTTACAGCTTTCTGCTGAAAACGGCGAAGTTACTTCTGTAAAAGTGGATATGGGAGAACCAATTCTTAACCCCCAGCAAATCCCGGTAAACTTACCCGGCGAAAGCATAATAAGCAGTGAAGTGCAAATTGGTGACGATTTATTTTATATAACATGCGTTTCAATGGGCAACCCCCATGCCGTTGTCTTTTGCGACGACGTTGAAAGCTTAAACCTTGAAAAAATAGGACCTCAATTTGAAAAGAACCCTATTTTCCCCCAACAAGTAAACACAGAATTTATAAAAATAATTAACAAAACTACATTACAAATGCGTGTTTGGGAGCGAGGCAGCGGCGAAACCCTTGCCTGCGGCACAGGAGCGTGTGCATCAGTTGTTGCGGCTGTTTTAAACGGCTACTGCGCTTTAAACCAAGATATAACCGTAAAGCTTATTGGGGGAGAGCTTATTATAAATTACACAGGAAAAACCGTTTATATGACGGGTGGAAGTACAAAAGTTTTTGAGGGAGTTGTAGAGATATGAACGAATTATTACTTGTTTTAGACTTCGGCGGACAATACAAAGAGCTTATTGCCAGAAACGTGCGTTCCTTAAACGTTTATTCTGAAATAAAAGCCGGCAACATTTCCGCTGAAAAAGTAAAAGACCTTGCCCCTATAGGCATAATTTTAACAGGTGGACCAAAAAGCGTTTACGAAGAGGGTGCGCCCCAATGCGACCCTGAAATTTTCAATTTAGGCATCCCGGTTTTAGGCATTTGTTACGGTATGCAGCTTATTTGCAAAAACCTTGGAAGTGAAGTTAAGCCATGCCATGTTAGCGAATACGGCAAAATAAAAGCAGAGCTTAACACAAGCACCCAGCTTTTTGACGGCATGAAAGAAAACATTTGGGCGCTTATGAGCCACAACGACCATGTAGTCTCCCTGCCCCAAGGCTTTACAGCCATTGCCCAAACTGAAAACTGCAAAAACGCTGCTTGCCAAAACCCAGAAAGAAAACTTTACGGCGTGCAATTTCACCCAGAAGTGGAACTTACTGAACAAGGGCAAACTGTTATTAAAAACTTTTTATTCAACATATGCGGCGCAAAAGCAGATTACAAACTAGACGATTACATCGACAGACAAGTTGAAGAAATCCGTGCAAAAGTGGGCAATGAAAAAATTCTTCTCGCTCTTTCCGGCGGCGTAGACTCTTCCGTTTGCGCAAGCCTTTTGTCAAAAGCTGTTCCCGACCAATTAGTATGCATTTTCGTAGACCACGGCTTTATGCGCCTTAACGAAGGCGACGAAATCGAACAAGTCTTTTCAAAACGCAAGCTTGAATTTATTCGCATAAATGCCCAAGACAGATTCCTCAAAAAAGTAAAAGGCGTAACCGACCCGGAGCAAAAACGCAAAATAATCGGGGCAGAATTTGCCAAAGTTTTTGAGGAAGAAGCCGCACGCCTAGACAACATCAAATATTTAGCCCAAGGCACAATTTACCCCGACATTATAGAATCCGGCGGCGGCATGAACGCCACAATAAAAAGCCACCACAACGTTGGCGGCTTACCTAAAGACCTTTCCTTCGCCGGCGTAATTGAACCACTTTCCGGTCTTTTTAAAGACGAAGTCCGCATTATCGGCAAAAAACTTAACCTGCCTTCAACCCTTGTGGATCGCCAGCCGTTCCCCGGCCCCGGTTTAAGCATCCGTATCATGGGTGAAGTAACCCACGAAAAGCTTGAAATCCTCCGCCAAGCAGACCACATTTTCTGCTCCGAGCTTTCCAAGCTTCGCAACAAACCCCAACAATATTTCGCCGTCTTTACAGACGTCCGCTCTGTAGGCGTAAAAGGCGACGGTCGCACCTACGACTACGTTATCGCCCTGCGTGCCGTTACAACAAGCGACTTCATGACGTGCGACTACACCCACATTCCCCACAAAACCCTTGCCCAAATCTCGTCCCGCATTACCAACGAGGTCAAGCAAGTAAGCCGCATCGTCTACGACATAACCAGCAAACCCCCGGCTACGGTGGAATGGGAATAAACAAAAACCCCCGAAAGCCTTAAAATACAGGCTTTCGGGGTTATTTTTATTACCTGAATGGAGTTTTTACATGAAAATTAAAGTATTAGTTGAAAACAACACAATTATAGACAAGTATTACTGCGGAGAGCCGGCACTCTCTTTTTATATAGAAGAAGAAAATGCCAAAATCCTTTTCGACGTAGGTTACTCAGATTTATTTTTATCAAATGCAGACAAATTGCATATTAACATTAATGAACTTTCCCATATAGTAGTTTCCCACGGGCACAACGACCACACAGGCGGTTTTAAATACCTGTTCGACTCCTGCGACTTACCCAAAACAACAATTATTGCCCACCCCTATACATTTAAAGAAAAAATTTATGATGGAGAAAATATAAGCTCCCCAATGTCCGAGGAACAATTATCCAACCATTGCAAGCTAATATTATCAAAAGAACCAATAGATATAACCCAAAACTTAATTTACCTCGGCGAAATTCCGAATTATTTTGATTTTGAGCAAAGAAAGGTAGTTGGGCAACAGAAAATTAATGGCAATTTTCAAGATGATTTACTAACAGACGACACCGCCCTCGCCTACAAAAACGAAAACGGAATCCACATAATTACTGGCTGCTCCCACAGCGGAATATGCAATATAATCGAGTATGCAAAAAAAGTGTGCGGCGATAATAGAATAGCCTCTGTTATCGGCGGCTTCCATCTGCTTGACATTACTCCAAAGCTTGAAAAAACAATCGAATACTTGAAGGAAAACAATATCAATGAACTTTACCCATGCCACTGCGTTTCCTTCAAAGCCAGAGCCGAAATGAACAAATTCCTAAACGTAATCGAAGTTGGCGTCGGAATGGAAATCACGTGGAGATAATAATAGTTGACATGAAAAAAGACCTTGTATGTTTAATTTATAAGGTCTTTTTAAAATTTAATTATTTGTTAGAATGTAATCAAGTTGTTCATATGCATAGCGAATTTGCTCTTCATCATACCATGGTTTTTTATTTAAAATATCATTAACAATTGTTTGCAAGTCATCTCTATTCTGAAATCTTAGATAATGTACAGAAGCTAGTAGCTCTTTCCAGCTTAGTAAGTTTATACTTTTACATCTTGTACTTTCAATATTATTAACTAATCTCCTTAATCGTTCATCGGCTCTATCTGTTAAATTTAAATTGCTGTATAATGAGCTATGGCTAATATTAAATAGTAAATCTGTAAGTCTCGGACAGTACGGTCCTCGTATATACCAATTATAGCGAAATCCTAAATCTAAACCAGCCTCTTGTGCTAAATATATTGATTTCTGTACATCTAATCTGTTTTCAAACGTATTATTATTAATTTCTACTCCCATACATTCTAGTATCTTAACAACTGAAATTTCAAGATTGTTCATGCTTTACACTCCTCGTATAATATGTTTTGTTAGACAAATTAGTTAGGGTATCTAGTCA
>CAZJGG010000073.1:0-13321 GCA_964545475.1 uncultured Eubacteriales bacterium
TCTTTCCTCAGTCAGGGTGTTACAGATAACTAAAAATGTAATGAACACGTTTTAATACATGTTAAAATTGTGCTGATATTTTGTGTCGGTTATAGTTAAGCATTGATAAAACTATCAATTATTTTTTGAAGGCACAAAATAGACCACAATTTTAACAAAATCTACTCAAATATAAATGTTTTTTTGGGCTGTGGTGCAACACAGCACAGCCCAAAAGCTTATTCAAAAATAAAGAGGTGGGTAAATGTTAAATATTAGTCTAATAAGCCATTTGTATATCACAGATCCGGAAAAAGCAAAAAACATTTGCGATGAAATCCGAAGAAATGATTCTAACGTAATTGGAATTGATATAGAAACTACTGGCTTAAACCCACGAAAAGATAAAATTCGCTTAATTCAGATAGCAATAAAAGAAAAACCTGTATATATATTTGACGTTGAAAAAATTGGTGCTAATGGATTAAGCAAATTAAAAGAAATGTTAAATGAACAATCAAAAATAAAGATATTTCATAACTCTAAATTTGATCTTAAATTCCTTTATTGTAATGGAATAGTGGTAGAGGAAAATATATTTGACACTATGTTGGCTGAACAGGTCATTATGTCGGGCTCTACCTTAAAAGGATTTAAATTAAAAGATTTAACTTTAAAATATCTAAATGTCAATCTAAAAAAGGAGCTACAAGTAAGTGATTGGAGTGGGCGTTTAACATTCTCTCAACTTACCTATGCTGCTAATGATGCTAAGGTTTTGCTGGGTATAAATGAAAAGCAAATAGTAAAGTTGGAAGAATTAAATTTGACAAATACTATGTCACTTGAAAATATGGCATTAATCCCTACTATAAAGATGGAACTAGTTGGATTTAAAATTGATATGAGGGCTGTTAGGGATTTAAAGGTAAACTTAACTGAAGATATAAATTCAAAAAAGGAAGACCTTGAAATACTACTTCCCAACGTGTCGAATTTTGGCAGCCCTATTCAAGTAAAAAAGGCATTATCAGAACTGGGGCTAAAAATCGAATCGACTGAAAAAGATGAGCTTCTTAAATATAAAGATGATTATATTGAGGTAGAAAAAATCCTTCACTACAAGAAGCTGTCAAAAAGAATATCATTGCTGGATAGTCTTATTAATTCAATTGATGTAGCGACAGGAAGAATTCACGCAAGTTATTGGCAATGTGCTACAAAGACCGGAAGATATAGTTGTACAGAGCCAAATCTACAAGGTGTTCCTAATAGTAAAGAGTTTAGGAAATGCTTTGCAGCAGATGAGGGAAATGTTCTGGTGATTGCAGATTATTCCCAGATTGAGCTTAGAATTATTGCTGAAGTTTCCGGAGATGAAACCATGATAAATACTTTTAAAAATAATGAAGATATCCATAGGCGTACAGCAGCAATTGTTAACAATAAACCTGTTGAAGACGTTACGGACAGAGAACGCCAGTCGGCTAAAGCAATGAACTTTGGATTAATTTATGGCATGGGTTATAAAACATTCAAGAAATATGCCAAAAATAATTACGGTGTTGAACTTTCTGACGAAGAGACAAAATTTGCTGTAGATAGTTTCTTTCTTACTTACCAAGGCATAAGTAACCGCATTAACATCCTTAATTCACTTTTCACATGCGAGGAAAGAACTCTAGGTGGCAGAAGAAGGCTTTGGAATCAGACACCAATTATTACAGAACGGGCTAATGCCGCTATACAAGGAACTGGAGCTGATATGCTAAAACAGGCTTTAGTTAGCGTAAATAAGGTTCTTCTAAACGATAGTGTAAAATTGATTGCAACTGTGCATGATGAAATCATTTTAGAATGCAGTGAGGATAAAGCGAAATACGTTGCATCTACTTTGAAATCATTAATGGAAGAAGCAGGAAAAATATACTTAAAGAATGTTCCAGTGGTTGCTGATGTATCTATTGGTCAGAACTGGTCTGATAAATAATTTTTTTAACCGGAATTTAAAATATCTCTCTATTTTTCTTACTGGGGAATGCGGGGAATACGGGGAACGAAATAAGTGGGGAATACGGGGAAAGGCATTAAGGAGGTTATATTGTAATAATGGAAAAAGGGGATTGCATCAATGAAAACTCTACTTTAGATGAAGTTATTAGTTACTATCTCAATAACCATGTAAAAAATTTTTATGCTATTTCAACCTATAAAAGCTACAAAACCAAAATGGATAAATATGTTTTGCCTTACATTGGTGCATATGAAGTTAAAAAACTTAAAAAGCTTGATGTGCAGAACCTTATTTATCATTTAGTTAGTAAGGAAAACTCATTATCAGCTAATTCAATACGGCAGGTATATAGCATACTCCATAAAATTCTAAATTATTTGGTCAATTTTGAACTAATTGATAAAAACGTCTCTGTTGGTGTTAAGTTGCCGGAGCAAGCTAAATATTCTCCAAAGATATACTCCAAAACAGATGTAACAAGATTGCTAGAAAAAGCTAAGGATAATTTTCTCTATCTCCCAATATGCCTGGCTGTTAAGCTTGGTCTAAGGCGGTCTGAAATATTGTCATTGCAATGGAGCGATGTCAACTTTGAAAACGGAACTATTACCATAAGGAAAGGGAAAAAAACCGGAACAAAAAGCCGACATAGCACGAGGACACTTAAAATCACAAATTCTCTTTGTCTTGAGCTGAAAAAACATAAAGAAAATCAGCTTAATCTACTTAAAGAAAATGGTTATACTCAAACTGCTGAAACTCTCCTTATATGTAAGAAAGATGGAGAACCTTATAACCCAACTTTTGTAAGTAGAAAATTTTCAGAGCTATTGATATCAAATAATTTGCCAGCTATACGTTTCCATGATTTACGCCACCCATATGTCAAGCCCACGCTAAAAAATATTATTAAAGCTATTGAGCGACAAATGCTCAATAGCTTTAATAATCCCATATTTTATGACTATGATTTAGACATATATAACCATACATTCTTATCCAATTCATATTTACTCATTCCTAATAGTTCAGAAGCTTTGTGATATAACAGACTTGCTTCTTGATAGGAGCGATTACAAATTCCTGCAAGTTCTAAAAATCTGAATAAATGCCGGTCAATAGCAATTGCTTGATTACCCGACAGCATTTTTAAGTAGTCGATAGTTTTGGGTCCAACTCCATTTATTAGCGACAACTGCTCAATATTTCCTTCATTGTTTAACCATAATGCAAGATGATCTTCATTCATGATGTCGTTATTAAAGAAAAGCCAACATAGGTTATTTATTATTTGCAACTTCTTCTCGTTTTTCCAATCTATTAGTTTCATAAGCGGTACAGCTTGCATCAGTATAATGAAGTCACAGGTTGTTGTATAGTCTGAATATTCTGTAAGGAGCTTCAGTATTCGAGGATATACTACGTTTCGATAGCTTAATCCTGCTTGTAAAACTGAATCAGTTATTGTTGCTCCCATGTGATAATATGGAGTTCGTTGTGTAATTGGTTGAAAGTTTTTATCTTGAATGAATTTAACTAACCTCTCTACATATCTATTAAACTCCGATTCAAACATATATTATACCTCCTCAACTAAAGCATTGATTGCTTCAATCTTATCCACACAATTTGGACAGGCACCGCAAGGGTTTTGTGAATTAACCTGACAAGAGTATGTAGATGCTACGGGTGCTCCTAAACTAACTCCAAATCGTGCAACTTCAATCTTTGACATTTCCCTATACGGCATGTTAATTTTTACGGCACCATAAGATTCTAGTAAAGTTTCAAGCTTTGTAAAGAATTCCATAGAACAATCAATCTCTTTTGCATGATTGCTATTTATAAATGCAGAATAGACATTCTTAGCTCCTATTGATTGAGCATAGGCTGAAGCAATAGATAGAAACAGCAGATTTCTATATGGAAGATACAAGTCATCGGCAACCACATTATCTTTCCAAAGGTTTGCTTCGATAATCATACGCGAATTTGACTCTTTATATATATCGCCAATTTTAATTACCCGAATATTGTCCTTATAAACTATTGGCAAAACTTTTTTTAGAGTTTCAAGTTCTTTCCCCATACAATGCTGTCCATAATCTAAAAATAGCAAGATTACTTTTTTATCTTGCTTAGCTAAGTCGTATGCCAAGACTGTTGAATCCATTCCACCAGATGCTAATAAAACCCCCTCAAAATTCGACATACGCTACCTCCTTCCCATACATAAATAAGTTGCTTCAATTACATCTGTTATTGTACTGCAAAGATAATCCGGTGTATGTCGAACAAACATGTTATCACAATATTTATAGGGATTAAAAATAATGGTTGGCTTTCCTATCTGTTTAAACATACCAAGTTCTACTAACGTACCAGGATCATTATATAGTAGAACCGCAATTAACAAGTCGCAATCATTTAAAAGAGAAACATCTTTTTGGTATATACTGATTTCATCCTTGCATGACATACCTTTTGGCACTATTCCATTTTCCCTTATGGGAAGTCTCGGAGAAAAGTTATGGTACATTAAGCACTCATTCAACTTATCAAGCAGTTTAGTATCTACTTCAGGAAAATCAGGTGCCGCTAAATAGATGTTAATATCTTTTCTACCTTCCCATGGCAATCGAATACCGACTAGACCCGTCAATTCATCAATATTCTTATATATTAATAAAGCATTTTCTTGATATTTTTCATAGCTCATTGTTTCTGCGTACTTTGCAGCGCACAACGAAGCTAACCGCATTCTTTTATCCATATCAGGGCTAATCGATGTGCTGATAAAAATGGCGTTAAAAACATCGCCTACCCCGACTGAGTGCATTGTTGGCACGTAATAGGAGGCAGATTCATACATAGCACTTTCTGATGGTAAGTAGCAAAACGAACCACCACGGTTTTCCTTTACAAGAAATTGGTGTATATGATAGCCCATAAAGTGATCAAGCAAGCCATTAATGTTGCCTTTACAAGTATCTTTATAAAACTCAGATGATGTCGAAAGAATAATGCTATCAATTTCTCTATTAATACACTTAAGCAAATTTTCACTGTCATAATGAAAGTCTATGTGTATTTTCCCATCAAAATTTTGAAGCCCCCTCATAATTGTTGAGATATTATACCTGCCTGGGAAAATGAGTATATCTGTTGGCTTGACAATGTTAATTGTGCTCTCTATATTGTCTGTATCGAAATACTCAGCCTGATCTTTAAGGATATTATAGTAACCTTGATCCCCAGATTCTTTTGATTCATTGATCAACATAACATTAGGTGCTCTATTGATGCTCCCAAGTTTATGGCATCCTTTGGTATTCAAATAAAAAGACCATTCATTTATATCATTTTCAAGATATTCAGGCGCATAGTAAGCTAATGCATAATCTATACCTAATGAAGCAAACGCTCTGGCAGAGTGGAATATACCACCTAGTCTTACTAATGGACCATTATAATCAATGATATCAAGATGAGTGTCGACAAATACTTCGCCAATGATTAAGATTCTTTGATTATGCATACAGTGTCACCACCACAAAAGGTACTGGCACCATACCAGCAGCAATTACTGTACCTGTATAATGCTTGCCCTTTTTTATACAATTAATTATGTAATTATATTGTGTTGGTAGATTTCCCACAACCTCGCCAGTAAAAGTTTCTTTAATAACAAGTCTGCCTTTATAAATAGTATTATGAAGTTCGACTGGAGCACTAGGTGTGGGCAGGAAATTATTATTTAAATAAAAATCTGATGTTGCAACGTCTTCCAGCCGGATGTTCTCTAAAACATCTGGGCATTCAACCTCGCCAGTTCCACCTCCACCGACACTGCCGATCCCCCCTCCATTTGCAGTTCCATAAGCGCCTGTGGTTTGACCAGTTCCTACATGATATGTGCCAAATTTACCCGATCCTGATGACCCCATTGCAAAAGCCTCCTTTTATATGTTAAGCACTCTTAGTCAATTATGCCATTAAACGTGGTATACCATTATCCCCAAAAATTTTAGTTGCGAAAATAGTCACCAAGTAAAATTTGCCGTATATGGATTAGTAAGATTTCCTATATCCTTTTGATTTTCATCATTTAATAGTTGATAAGAAAACTCAGCCAATTGTTCAAATGACATACCTTGTTTAAAGCCATTTTGACCATTTTGCCATATACTCCCAAACAACATATCAAAAGTAGCTTCCGTACTGCGCCTGGGAAATGTGCCTAAGTAAGAATCAAAGAAGTTGTTTGTTACTTTATAATGGTGAGAATATACAAAGTCATCCCAAGTATCTATTATCGTATCTTCATCAACAATATCTATAATGCTTATTTCTTCAAATTTACGCTGCATTTTATTACCCCAGGCACTATGTAGCAGTTCAATTGCCGCTTTATCTGATTTGGGTGCACTATATCCAAAGATTGTAACCATAAAAGCTTGCCTTAGGTAATGCTGCGTAAGTTCCCAATTAAACTTTATATCTTTATCGTTAGTATAATTTTTTTGAGAAACAGGATACAGTAACTTAGACGCTTCTATTTTCTGACCGCATTCAGTACATGTCAATCCTTTTAAGCCCCTAATAATTTTTTTATGATTACCATTACAATAACCGTAATTAACATTGCCATGTAAAAAAGCTAATTCAGGCAAATTACTCGTTATTTGGCTAATCCTTTTATAGGCTTGGATTAGTAAAGGATCCCAATTAAAAGTAGCAATTAAATCTTTGGAAGTAAGACTTAAAACAAGATAATCGTATACAGTGGGCTCATCTGGTAGTTCAAGTGCAGAAAAATAGTTGTAAATCTCAGCCTCTAATTTTTTTGTGACATGAGCATATTCAGGTTTCTCAACAAGTTCAGAGTAAATATCCTCAAGGTTATTGCTTTTTGTATCCAAATTGATGTTATGTACAATTTCAGACATACCAAGAGTATCAACAAAGCCATTCATTACTGATGTTTTTTTACCATTACGATCTCCGAAAGGAATAGCTGCAATACTTGCTCCAGCACCTAAAATAACTACATGCGGACTGTGTCTTAAACTATGTATACTACTATCCATTTACCTCTCCACCTTTGCATAGTTTGTTTATTATACCGGTGTTAATTATTTGCCGAAAAAGCTCTTGTTCTCTTCAAATAACTTATGTGCCTTTTCAAGAAGTGCCTGGTCAGTTAATGTTTTAGAATCTTCAATTTTTATTTCTATTGAAAGGATTTTTTGTTTAGAAAAAATATCTGATGAAAATCCAATCAACTTTTTGGGTGCTTTTGACTGTTCTTCTCGAACCAAGCTGAAGACGGCAAGCCCCTGATTCTTATGTGTACTTTTAATCATATCAGTTTCATAAGTGTACGTGAGAACTCCTTTGGTTTCATCTAAAACCACTTTATCCGAAACCCATCCTCCCTTAAATGAATAGTTCTGAAAATAACAATTACCACGAATAATAAGTCCATCAAAAGTTTGTTCAAAGTATTCAATATAGTAAACAGGGTTTCCGTCAAGGCCAAGGTAACATCCAATCCATTTACCTTCTAAGTATTCATTTCCAAAAATGAGCTTCTTTATAAATTGAATTTTTAGTATGGCATGTTCACTAACCTTAAGAACCAATCTATATGAGCCAAGTGACACTATACCCCCAATTAGCGAACCTAATATTATATTGGTTTGTATAATGGGATAAATAATTCCCCAGCAGAAAAACATTATAGCCGTAGTCAAAGTAAAGACGATGGAGCGCAAAGTGTTATAAGGTCTCATTGTTACCTCCAAGTATTTTTTATAATTCTTCTGTTAAGCTATATGTCGCATTTGTATACCCAAACACTCTATGCCTTGCCTGCTGATTGACCAACTGCAAAATGCCAAGCTCAACCAAAATGTTTATTGCCTTTGAAACAGCATTGAACGATAACCCTAATTCTTTGGAAGCTGGCATAGTGCCTGTAATAAGCTGTTTCTTAAAGTAATTATACACCTGCTGCAAACTTTTGGTCGATAGGCCGGAAGATGCTATTATGTTTTCATCTTGTTTTGCGATCTCTACATATCTAGTAATTTGCGAAGTAGCTTGGTCAGCAGCTGCTATAATCCCTCTGATAATAAACTTCACCCAAGATAGGTAGTCACCACTTATTTGCGTGTTAGTCAGCAAGCGGAAATATTCAGCTTTGTTCTTAAGCAAGTATTCCGACAAGCATAGGAATGGTACTGCTTTGTACTGCGATGATAAAATCATCTGAACAACTATACGGCCGACAATGCCATTGTACTTTTCAAATGGGTGAATCATTTCAAACTGATAGTGTACCAGAGCAACCTTAATCAATATATCTGTTAAATCGTCGGAGGATAGATATCTATCAATATCTTGGACAGCAGGCAGGATTTCCTCCGGTGCGGTTGGGCTATATATTTTTAAGTTGGTAATAACCTTATACAAAAACAATTGTTTCTCACGAAATGAATTGCCTTGTTGCTCAAACATTGTATTTGTAAGGATGCTATACACCTCAGATAACACATCAGGTCTCACGGTTTTTCCCAGTGCACTTTTCATCGCCAAAACAGTATTACCAACTAGTCCTCTTTCTTCTGTTATAGGTGCCGCTCCATTGATAGCTTGTTCAAATGGCAGGCCTTTGCCATCTATTTGCAGTGAAGAGCAGCTTTCTTTTAAGAGCATTAGCTCTTTAATTATCTCGCTGTCTGGCAAGTAAATGGACATTCCTTCTAAAATACCGAGTGTCTTGTGTGCCGATGTCAATAAGACGATTAGCTCAGGGTCTAAGGTTATAAAGTTGTTATTGAACAGGGGGCAGGGGGTGAATGTATAATACTGTTTCTGTGCCGGATTATTAAGTTTATGCTGCGAATATTCGCCAGTTTTTTTGAACATCAATAAATACCACCAATGTAGTGCTGAAATTTTTCATTTATACTATATCATGTCTATGTTAATAAATACATTTTAAGGTAGTCAATAGTTTTGGGCCTATTTCAGGTCTTTGTAACAACTGCTCAATATTTCTATCATCGTTTAACCATGATGCAAGATGATCTTCATTTAAGTACTTGTGGGAATACTGTTTAATCGAGCAATTCATCTTTGGACTCACCTTTACGCCAACGAGTTATCGTAAATTTACCAAGTTGCTCACTCAACTCATAATCTCTAATCAGACGTCTTCCTTTAAAAATTTCAAGTAGGCACTTATTCCACTCTGTGTTTTCATATCGTGGTCTTTTGCTATCGTCATACAAAGCCAAGAAATCACTGCTATCTACCCATGGTAGCCATTGTTTAATTTCAGAATCGCTTGCTTTGCTTGCAAGAGCCGTAAACAAAGTTTCTTTGTCTTTAGAGACGACTTTATCTGAGCCAAATAAAACTAAAAGCAACTGACGGTCAACAGTAGCAAGAAGGGGGAGAACATTTCGTATCTGGTTTGTGACTTTTTCGAGAATAGCTGATTTTGTTTGAGTGCCAAAGCTCGAATAGGATTCAATCAATTGGTTAAAGTCATCATCGGAATAATTATTTTTAATAATGTGAGCTGCAACGGCATCAGAATACACTTTTCCACTTATAGAGATCGCTGCTGTCTCAAGTCTAAGGAGTGAAATCTTGTCATTATCTGAAATATCCTTGACTAGTAGTTCAAGCATTTCGTCACGTAAAAAGGAATCTGTCTCTGAGACCACAGTAATGTAGTCCGCGATATGTCTCACTATGAATGTATAGAGATAATCCATATAATGTTCGCGTATAAACACAAGCGACTCTGCGGACATTTTAATTTTATCCAATTCATCAAGAATTTTGAGTTTATCATATGGCAAGTTGGCGACTGAAAATTTAGAAAAATACAAAACGAACTGCTCTAGATAGCCTTTGTATATGTGGTTGCTCAACAAAGTTGATTCCACAATTGCCGAGAACACATTTTTTCTTTCGTCATCGCTTTCAAAGCAATCATCAAAGGTTATGGCTGTTCCTTTGCCGTTGACATATTCCACAAGCGTATTATCAAAAATATTTTTGCATTTCGTCGTGAAGTAAGCCACGACATTTACTGCCGCGTAATCAATAGCAGTCGAATTCTTAAACAACTCACTCCACAGAGCATTATCGTCAATATCACGTATATCTGAAAGCGTGGTTTTTAGATAAGAAATATACGCAATCTTTTTCTCGGTCACAATATCAGGATTATTCAACAGTGAGATTGTGTTATCTGGCGTATCGGTAATTTCCTCATTACACTCCGCCAGAAAAATCTCCATATAGCTGTCAATATTGGCATTTATATATTTTGAAAGTGGAGAATTGGGTTCTGTCATAATCACAGAGTAATTTGCCGTTAGCAAAGTTTTGAGATCGGCGTCTGAATAGAATTTCCTTAACATCGTCTCAATGTTTCCATAATTAATAACATACGAATTGTCTTTGTAAATCAATCCTAGTAATGTACATCGAGCAGTCTCGGCATTAATTTCTTTGAAGCAAATACCTAACCGCTGTATTCCGAGGGCGATTTTTTGATCGTTGCATTCATCAGTAGTTAGGAAATTAGCGTCATTTGAAAGATATTTAACAAGTCGCTCTTTTGACGGCTCATCAAGATATGATATTCGTTGTTGATCTTCGCCAATCAATGTCAATAGCGTATAAGCATACCTTGAAATAAAAACATCATTTTTAGTCTTTGGGTCTGACGGTGCATCGCTGACGTTTAATGTGGCAAAGAAATCTGAAAGGAACGAATTCCACTCCGCGCCAAACGCTTTTACAATATCAATGAGTTGGTCGCTTTGTTCGCAATATCCTAATATAAAACCGTAACATTTGTTCTCAATAATTTGTTGAATTAGTCTTTTTGTCTTATCCACAAACGTGCGGTCACACGAGAAGTCAGCCATCAGAAAATCGAATAGCACATAGTTCAGGGTTTCTTCTTGTTCAAAGTATGCTACAGGAAGGCGTGAAACAATCATCTTCGGATTATTCAACCGATAGGCGGCTTCTTTTGCCTTTTTATCTGTAACGCTACGTAAAAAGACCTTGTCAGTCCGTGTAAGTGAGTTTTCGTAAAAGTAAGTCATATAGTCTGAATATGTTTCATCAACGAAACCTTCACGGACGAGGTATTTCAACAAATCAAAGTAAGGACTATCTTTAATCTCATTAAAGTCATTATCATTATTTCCCGTTTCGCTCTTGTATACGGCTTCAAATAAGCCTTTGACATTGGCTCTAGTAATTATATCTTTTAATCGTAATCCTGTTAATCTGACTAACCTTGCTTTTAAGTCAAAAATCTCTGTTTCCAATACGGAAATTTTTAATGCTTTTTGATTATCATTTATAGTACTACTTACCATTCGCGCGTCATATTCATCAAGAATGGCATCATAATGTCTCAGATTACTACGATTCTGCTCGATGTTTTGTTTGCAAGTTTGGGGATCATCGTTTAAACTAAAACGCTGATAACCATTCCTTTGCATTGCATTATAAAGTTTGGAATGATATAACAAAGCTATTTCGTCAGAAAATAGCAGTTCGTTGTTTACGGCTTCCAGTTCCTCACTTTTAGTTTTAATGGTATTATTCAATGCGGTTTTTTCAAATGAAATCAACTTATCCTTACCATTCCCACCAATGACCTCAAACATAAATCCACGTCCCAGTTGCAAGTCCGCAAAATCACGGGGAAATAAATTTTTTACCGCAATCAGAGCAAGCATCTTGTTAGGGTCTTGCTCGGTTGTAGAAAGTCTGCCGTGATAAATCAAGAACTCATTGCAGATATTCTGAAGGATTCTCATATCGTCTATATATAGAGATAACCCTTGTAAAAATTCTAGGTCAATTAAGGTCTTTTTATTTCCGATTAAGCCGCTCTTCTCGAAACACTCAATAAACTTGTTAAAGGAGTTAGAGCCGTCAACTATGGGAACAATCGGTATGATAAAGTCGAAAAATTTAACTCTATCTTTATTTATAAATATATCGTCCTTCATCAAATAGAAAAAGCGTAAAGGAGCTTTTTTAGTGTTTTGAAGATTATTATTAACAAGCCTATTAATTTCATGAAGACGTTCAAATATTCCGCTCGAATCATATCGGTCGATATCCTCAAAAACGATAACATCCGCATCGGCATTTTCAAACAAATACAACACCTCATTGAGGTATTTATCAAAATATGATTCGTTGCTGTCCTCGAAAATTTCTATCTCAACACCGCTTACATCAGCTTTCTTAATTATATGGCGGCTTTCTTGTAGTTTGACGAACCGGTATGCAAAGATACCCATCACAGCACAGAAGCCAAGTCCTGCGATAAGTCGGCTTTCGGGTTGCCCTGAGAACCAAAGTAAATTTTTCAGCCCCTCGATAGTGAGCGATTGCACGAACCCTGTCCACTGCGTAAAAAGGAATGTATGCAACCCCAAAATAAACCCTATCGCCGCAAGGACAACGGTGACAACGTTTCGCTTTTTAGATATTTCCTTTTTTACTCTAAAGTTTGTGCGCGGTATGCGTTCGGGTGAAATTTGGTGAATTAACTGATTTAATATTTTCCCTTCAAGCATCGTCTCGGTTGAGGTCTTCATTTCCTCATCTGACAAATCCACTTTTCCGCTTGCCGAAAGGAAATGAGCCAAGGAGATATGCAGAAATTTCTTGCTACTGTGTCTCTTTTTATATGAAGCGAGAACGCTGCTCTTTCCGGCACCATAAGAGCCTGAAACAGCTACATTCCGCACATTGTCCTGTGCAAACACAAAATCAAGCGCACTCTCATAAACACCGATGTCAGCGTCGTCTATCGGGGTAAGCGCATAAAAATTGTATTCATTGTCCTTCATTTCATCATTCCCCTTATTTATTTCTGTCGCTGTGACCGCCCCATTGATGAAAGTATGGAAGAGTGTCTGAACCATACCACCGCGCTTACCAAATATAATCCAGCGGTGGCCAGATTATATCGGTCTACTATAATTAAAACCCACCAATGTAATGCCAAAATTTTCATTTATATTATAACATGTCTATGATAATAAATAAAGCACTATTTCGACTTTATTTCACAAAAAGTCAAAATAGTGCGATATAGTGGTTTTAGCGTTTATATGGCATTTTACACCCGTATGTCAAGCCCACGCTAAAAAATAGATGTAAATATTCTTTGAACACAACACCGCTGTCTGTGCATGGGATGCTCAAATAGCGGTGTTTGCTCGTTATTTAGCGGAACCAAAATCAGCAACTTTCCATTGAATT
>CAZJGG010000074.1:0-13279 GCA_964545475.1 uncultured Eubacteriales bacterium
CAAAACATTGACAGGTGTGGAGCGGAAACAGCAAACGTTTCACCGCTGTTTCCGCTCCACATAGCTGTTTATGTTTTTGCAAATAGCTATACAAGAGGATACTGTAACAAGATGCATAGAAGTTCTTGAAGGGTAGAGGTGTCAGATTTAGAACCTCTACCTTTGTATTTTGATGTATTTAAATATAAAATTAATTAGTTTTTGAAGAAGGCATAGCTTTCAAATATGTTCGAGAAAAAAACTCATATATCTATTGATAGTTGAATAAATATATTATATAATAGCGACAATAGTATATAATGAGTAAAAATCACATAAATAAGGATGAAATATGTATGTTATGTCAATTCTCTTTTAAAAACTTTAAATCGTATAAAAATGAAGCAACAATAGATTTTTTTGCAGAAAATATCAACGAAAATAGTCAAAGCCTAATTACTGACAACAATGATGGAAAAAGGTTCTTACCCTTAATTGCCTTATATGGTCCAAATGGTGGTGGAAAGTCTACCGTCTTAGAAGCATTAAATTATCTTCGCACAGTAATAATAAACAGGGTTTTACCATTTATAAATGTTAATGATAATAAAGGTGATGCGCAAAATTTATTAAAAATTTTATCAAACTTAGAATTCAAAGATAAATATCATGTATTTGATAAAAGCTGTAAGAGCGCACCTTCATGCTTTGACATTCTTTTTAGAATTGAAAATAATGAATATAGATACCAGTTGTCGTTACTTATAAATAACATAGTAGAAGAAAACCTCTATATGTGTGAAATAGGTAAATCAAATGCGATTATTATTTTTGAGCGTTCAGAAAATGATATATTCCTTGGCGAAACTTTAGAGGGAATTTCAGTTGATAAAATCAAAAATAGTATGCCTTTACTTTCACTTTTAGCTGCAAGTTATGATATAGAAATAATTAATACAGTATTTTCATGGCTTTCAAGTATCTCATTTCTTGACTACGATAACCCTGATAAAGATAGAGAAATAATGTTTCCAAAAACTAACAATGAGCAAAAACGGATGTTTAATATGCTCTACGAAATGGGTATAAATATATCAGACTTTAGAGTTGAAGAAGATGCAGATGGAAATATTTTGAATATATACACAAAGCATATATTGCCAGATGGTATCGAACAAGAGTTATTGTTTGAAGAAGAGTCAAGTGGTACAAGGAAGCTGTTTGGATGCCTTGCAGAAATTATTGGCTGTATTAATCGTGGGAACCTTATAATAGCAGATGAGTTGGATTCAAAACTACACCCTAAGCTTTTACGTTATATAATAGAACTGTTTACAGACCCTAATATTAACAAGCATGGAGCTCAAATATTATTAACCTCTCATGATATAACTACTATGATACCGGAAGTATTTAGAAGAGATGAAATTTGGTTTTGTGCACTAAATCAAGACAATGCTTCTACACTCTATCCGTTAATTGCTTTTAAAAAAGAAAATGGGAAGCCTCCTCGTAACGATGAATCCTATGGTAAGCAATACTTAGAAGGTCGCTATGGTGCGGACCCTTACCTAAGACGCATCATTAATTGGGGGGATACAACATGAGTAAAAAACCATTAAAAGCAAGTAACCAAATAAAATTAAATTCTCTTATGGAGAGAAAAAAGAAAAAAGACTTTGAAAGTTTAGAGAGTCTACCTCCATATACTTATATTGTTAGTGAAGGCACTAAAACTGAACCTTACTATATATCTGGTTTCGCTGATACCATTAACAAAAAATATTATAATTATACTTCTAGCAATAGGATAAAAGTGAAGGGTACAGGTCGAAGCACTAAGGGCTTATTAGAGTATGCAAGAATGACTGTTGAAAAAGATATGCCACAAGCAACAATTGTATGGTTGATGTATGATAGAGACGATTTTCCATATGATGACTTTGACAACACACAATTTAGTGCTGAAAGCAAGAAAGACAAAAGGCAGTATAAGGTCGCCTGGTCTAATGAATGTATTGAACTATGGTTTGTTTTGCATTTACAAAATTTAGTTTCAGATATAGGCAGAGAAAATTATAAAAAAATACTTGAAGAAGCCTTTGGATATGAGAAAAATTGTGAAGATACCTTCAATGTTTTAAAAGACAATACAGAAATAGCTATCCAACGTGCAAAAAAACAATATTATGAATTTGGAGACTTACCTCCATCCAAGAGATGCCCTGCAACTCGTGTGTTTGAGCTAGTTGAAGAACTTAAAAAATATTTATAACAGTTGTAGCATTCAAAGTTAATTAACGTGAGTTCGACGAAGTCGAAAAGCCGCTTTAGCGGCTTAATTGCGGAGCAGATATTACATAACCCAAGTATTAGTAAACTAGAACGTTATTCTACCTTATATATTCAACCAAAATCTGCACAACAAACCCAATCATAGCGATAACAGGGCAGAGGTTGCCAAGCTTGCCGTCTTCGACGGCTTGTTTTTTTGGCAAAATTTCGCCGCAGGCAATGTAAATCATAACGCCTCCTGCAAAAGACATGCAAATTGACGTCAATGTTTGGGATATGCTAAATAAAAACGTACCCATAAGCGAGCCGAACGCCATTGGCACAGGCATAAGTAAGCACATTAAAAATATTTTCAAATAGCTTTGCCCGCTGTCTTTCATGTTAAGAGAGATAAAGACAGATTCCGGAAAACAGTGTATAGCCACTATTATAGCCATTGAAAGCCCTAGTGAGAAATCGGAATGTAAAAGAGTTCCAAGAGCCATGCCCTCGGGAATTTTATGTATAGCAATTGCTGCAGCTATCATTAAAAACGCTTTTTTGCCGCTGCTGTTTTCTGCTTCTGTTTTTTTCTCAACTGCCAAGGCAACTAAAACCCCTAAAACTATTCCTAAAATTCCCCAGATAAAGCCCCCACTTTTAAACGCTTGTGGAAGCATTGAAAAACATACAAATGCCAAAATAACGCCAGCAGTCAAAGCACTAAGCCAATTGTAAATAGATTTAATAAATTTGTCTGCCAGCATAAAAAAAAGCCCGCCGGAAAAATACCCAATAAATGCAGTAACATATGTAATAAGTACTAATCTAAAAGTATCTAACATCTTTATCCCCTCCTGTACAAGTATATGTCTCATTATTTTAAATGATGAAAATACTTGTTATAATCATCTGCAAATGTTAAAATATAGATAAATTAATTTTTGAACCTGTTCAGAATCTTAGGAGGAATTATATGAAAGGAATCGCAGTGGTTTATCAGTCCAGTTACGGCGCTACCAAAGAATATGCAGGGTTAATAGCAAAAAGTATGCAATGCGATATTTACAAAGCAAACGATGTAAACGTAGAGAGCCTTGAAAAATATAATACTATTATTTTCGGCGGAGGTTTATATGCCGGAAAAATCGCAGGGTTTAAGCTAATTAAGGACAATTGGAACGCTTTTAAGTCCAAAAGAGTTATTGTGTTTATAGTCGGTCTTACAGACCCTAAAAACACAAGCTATTATATGGAAGCTTGGGGTAATAATTTTACTAAAGAGATGGAAGGTAAAGTTGAGGTTCATTTCTTAAGGGGCAGTTATAATCACAACAACCTTAGCTTAAAGCATAAACTTTTAATGTCTATGTTTAAATCTATGCTAAAAGGCAAAAAAGATAAAACTGAAGAAGAAAAACAAATGATTTCCGCACTTGAAAACAACATAAATATGATAGACGAAGTATCCATTAAACCTATTTTAGATAGTTTGAAATAAAGGAGGCTCTGTATGACTTCCCAAGACTTTAAAGCATTAATGGACGATAGTAATAATATTGTTTTTTTCGGCGGCGCAGGTGTTTCAACTGAAAGCGGCATTCCTGATTTTAGAAGTGTAGACGGTCTTTACAACACAAAATACAAACATCCTCCAGAGGTTATACTTTCCCACTCCTTCTTTATTAACAACACGAAAGAATTTTATGACTTTTATAGAGATAAAATGTTATATCTTAATGCCCTGCCAAACACTGCCCATGAAAAACTAGCAGTCCTTGAAAAACAAGGAAAAGTTAAAGCAGTTATAACCCAAAATATAGACGGTCTTCATCAAAAAGCCGGAAGTGTTAACGTACTGGAGCTTCACGGCTCAGTGCATAGAAATAACTGCATGAAATGCGGCAAATCTCACGGCATTGAAGCAATTTTAGACTCAGCAGAAATTCCTAAATGCCATTGCGGCGGAATCATTAAACCTGATGTAGTTTTATATGAAGAAAGCCTTAATACTGATGTAATAGACAACTCAATTGAAGCCATAAAAAATTGTGATATGCTTATTATAGGAGGAACATCTCTAACTGTTTACCCTGCCGCAGGGCTTATAAATTATTACAGCGGAAAAAAGCTTGTTCTCATTAACAAATCAAAAACACAAATGGATTCGCTGGCAAATTATGTTTATAACGGACCTATAGGCGAGCTATTTAGCTTTATAATTTAAAGGAGCATAAAAATGAAAAGCAACAACATACTTGTTTATGTTTTCGCTCTTACAACAGTTGTTTTGTGGGGCTCTGCCTTTCCGGCGGTAAGATACAGCCTGCAGTTTTATTCACCAGAATCTATTATGTTTTTAAGGTTTTTGGTAGCCTCTGTTTTTTTAGGAACTTTTGCAGTAATAAAGAAAATGCAACTGCCAAAAAAACAAGACTTACCTATGTTTCTGTTTGCAAGCTTTATTGGAATATTCGGCTATATGTGGCTTTTTAACACAGGAACAGCCATGGTGCAGTCCGGCGTAAGCAGCTTCATAGTTTCAATGTCCCCGGTAATAACAATTGTGCTTTCTTATATATTTTTAAAAGAGAAAGTTAACCTTTATTGCCTTATAGGGGTTTTTGTAAGCTTTGCAGGGTTAATTACAATAGCAATAAGCCAAACGGATAACTTTACAATAAACTTGGGAACAGTGTTATTAATTTGCGCTGCAATTTTTACAAGTATATACAGCATAGCCCAGAGGAAGCTTTTAAGAACGTATAAACCTTTGGAGACAACTACATACTGCGTAATTTTTGCAACGCTATTTATGTTTATATTTATACCAAAATTTATTACAGAAGCAGCTACATCAACATTTGCAGTAAATGCCGTTATTGTGTATTTAGGCATCTTCCCTGCGGCTATAGCTTATTTAACATGGGCATACGCTCTGTCTAAAGCAAAAACAACAAACCACGTTCAAATGTTTCTTTATTTAAGCCCATTTGTCGCTTCTATTCTTGCATATTTCTGGCTTGGAGAGGTTTTATCCCTTTTATCAATATTAGGTGGGGTTATTATAATTACAGGTATGCTCATTGCAAATAAATTGAGGTAATATACATTTTAAAATAACAGAGAGGGGGCAATGCATTGACTACGGTAATTATTTTATTTATAGTTTTTATTATGGCTTATATTGTAATTATTGAAATATTTACAGTGCTGTTTCGTTTAACGGGGTTAACGGAAGAAAAGGCTAGATTTCAAGTAATATCAATGCTAACCTCAACAGGGTTTACAACAGACGAAAGCGATTTAATAATAAGAACACCTCGTAGGCGTAGGCTTGCAAGGTATACTATATTGTTCGGTTATGGCTTTACCGTTATTATTGTATCTATCTTAGTAAATTTTATTTTAAAGTTAAGTGATGCGCAAATGCGGCACATTATAGTCAGCGCAATATCTTTTGGCATATTATTTGTATTTTTATATTTAGTTACTAACATTGGAGTAAAAAAACGCTTCGATATGTTAATTGAACAAATATGCTTTCATTTAATGCACGGCAAACAAACAAACACATATATAATAATTGATAAATACGGAAAAAGCAGTATTGTCTCCGTACATTTTAAAAACATGCCGGAATATATAAATAAAGTACCTTTTTCTGAAGGTACTTTAAGAAGAAAATATGGACTTATTGTTTTAGCAATTCAAAGAAACGGCGTAACTATCGAGCATATAACCGCAAATGATTATTTACAAAAAGATGATACGGCTATTATTTATGGCTCTTATAACAACATAAAGGATGCTTTCGGAGAATAAACACGCCTAAACATCTGATTTAGGCATTACTTTAAGGCTTGAACCATAATGCTGAGAAAAAAAAGTATTAGAATATTTTTCAAGCTTCCAGCCCGGTATTTTACATTTAGGGCAAGGCTCTTTAGCCCATTTGTTTCTAATCCATCTGTTAGCACGGCAGTTTTTTGAGTTATAAACAATAAAATTTTCACCGCAATGAGTTGTTATTTCTGCAAAAGGTCCTTTTGGCACAATTTCCTTTATGCCGTGAAGCCGCCCACTTCTTGCGGGCCAAAGCTTAATTTTCATTATTAAATCAAGCAAGGGAACGTGTTTTCTATAATACCTTTTTCTTTCATTGCTCATGATATTCAAACGGGCTTGCATCGTTATATGTAAGCCTTTTTCCTTTCAGTTTTTGAATTTGCTCCCTTATTTCTTCCCGTTTTTTACATAATTCCTCTTTGGAATCCCCGGAATTAATTAAAGTAAGAACAAACCGCTCATCACCAGCGGAATAATCCGATATACATTCATCTGAATTGAACAAACCGTTTTGTATTTTTAAAGGCAAACTAATAGAAACGTAATGCTCCCCTACCCCTTTTATCTCTTCCCCGGTTACAAGCAAATGCTCATAACATGAAAACAACTTCGTCTCTTTAATTGTTTGATTAATCTTTTTGTCAGAAAAAAAATTGACCAGTTCTACAAGCAAATTTATTCCCCTTGCCTTATAAACAGCAGCTGGTGTTTGGCTTGGCATTCTGGCATCAATTTCTAATATGTAAAACGTTCCATTTTCATAAATTGCCTCAACATCCATTATGCCTTTTAAGCCCAAGCCTCGGGCAAGATTAATGCCAATGTTTTCAAATTCTTTTACAGCATTTTCCGGCAAACCGCTTGGAGCAAAAACCCTTTTGCAGTCATATTCCATGTCCATAAAAAGCTCAGTAACCTCATACGCTTTGTAATTACCGGGATACCCCACAACTTCTATTGAATATTGCCTGCCTGTTAAGTAAGACTGTATTACCCATCCCTCTCCGTTACATGTCTCCTCCAGAAAGCTATTAAACTGCTGTTGGTCGTTAATTAAAACAACCCCTTGGCTTCCGCTTCCAACAGAGGGTTTTGCAATAAACGGCGGTTTTGCAAGCTTAAAATCCTTTGGCATTAAAACACCGCAACGCTCCATAAGCTCATTGGATTTAATTTTGGACTTCGTTACTTCATAAGCGTCAAAGTCAAACAAAACAGTAATTTCAAGCTCTTTTTTCAATTGCTTTATTATGGCTAAAACTTCTTCATCTTCTATTGTAGGCAAAATAAAATCAGCCCACAAAAGCAATTCAACAAATTCTTTTTCTTTATCCAATATATTTGTGCATAAAAATTCATCACATAAATTTCTGCCTATACAATTGGGGTTTTTATCGGCTAACGCCGTAAAAAACCCCGCTTTTTTTGCTAAATAAAGTGCTTCAGTCCCCTGAAGCTTTCCACCGATAATTAAAATTTTATATTCCATAACATACCTCTCAAAAGGATTGTTAATTATTATAATTGGTAAACGGGGAGTCCGAGAGTTTCACTCGGCTGCATAAATTTAGAGTCTATGCGTTCAATCCGAACCACCCCCCATGATATACTCCTTAACCACATAAAATAGCACTGCCTTGCGGCGAATTTTACTTGTGGACTACGTCATCAACTTCTTGTGTGCCGCTAGCACACGGCGTCGTCTCTTCCTTGCCACAAGCAAAATTTGCTCGCAACTCAGTACTATTTTATATGGTTAAGGAGTATATTTAAAACCGTATTAATTGCCCCATCATTGTAACAACACCAATAGGTAAAATGTCGTGAATAAGCTTGTGGCTAAAAACATCTAATGCCGAATCTGTTAAAGAAAGAGGCACTCCCGGAGCTGATATAATTGCGTTTTTGTTTAACATATTTTCATTAAGCCAATTTCCTGTATTTGTTACATCAATAATATTATTATACTGTTTTATTTGTTTAGGAGAAGTTAAAATTTTAGCATTTAGTGCGGCTTCTTTTAGCCTTAAGTAATCCCTATCGTAAACCGAGGGTTCAGCTTTCATCCTTTTAAGCTCATTCACTGCAATTTCGCCTAAAACACCATAACCTAAAACTAAAACTTCTTTGTTTGCCAGCCCACCGGAAGCACTGTCCAAAGCTGTTAAAAACCCTTTAACTGTTGCAAAATTGTTATCGGCAATGCAGTGAGAAATAACATTCATTCCAATAAATTTTATATCGCTTGCCATAAAAATAACGCTTGCGCCTTTTTGATGCGCTTCTTTAAAACCTTGGTAATCAGTATTTTCTGTAACAAAAGTTTCAAACCCGAGTATGGATAATATGGTGCATAAGCTTTGGCAAAACCCTGAAATAACCCCTTTTCCTTTTGTTATGGGCACTGCAGCAATCTTTACCGTATTAGTTGCTTTAACAAATTTATTAGCCGGCACACCATTTGCTTTTATTGAAAGAGCAATATAGTCAAGCCCACAGACATTAACAAGCCTTTGTTGAAGCTTCATAACATCGCTTTGCATTTCCGATACCCATTCTTCGTTAAGCCTTGTCATACCGTCACTCCTTAGAGTCTTAAACGTACTCCGCCAACATATGTAATGCTTCTGCCAACTCTTTTTATATTGTCAAATCCGCCTTTTATCATGGCGATTCTCTCTATGCCAAAACCAATACCCACCCAAGGTTTAAAAATACCCCAAGCATTGTCCAATACATGTGGTCCATACGCCCCGGAAGCAATTTCGTCGCCGTTAACTAAAATATCAAGGGTTTCTCCGTAAACCTCAGAACTTGTAATTTCAAGCTCATAATTATCAATCTCAAGAGCTTTCATTGCGTTTTCAGCCAATTCTTTAAGCCTGCCCATTTGCTGCCCATCTTCAACAGTATCAAACTCAACAAGGTTAAGCATTGTAAATTCATTTAAATGCCTAGACCCTTGAGATTCCTTCCGAAAGCACGACCCGCATTCAAAAATTTTAAGACCCATGTTTAAAGCCTTTTGCATATCTCTCATAACTTCGTATAAGTTAGGCGCAAGCATAGGGCGCAAACATTTTTTATCATCAAGCCAAAAAACCTGTTTATTAAGTGCATGTTTATCGTCAATTGTCATTTTTTCAAGCTGGCTTTTTGAGATAATAATAGGCGTTTGTACTTGTGTAAAGTTTTCAAGCTCTGTTAAATATTTTATAAGAATTTCCTCAATTTGGCAAGTCATTGGTTTATAAATTTCTTTACAATATTTCGACAAACTTTCTCTGTTTTTCTTTAAATATACGGATTGTACGCTTAAAAAGTATTCTTTACACTCTTTTTCAGTTTCAAAAATTTTTTCATAAACCTCTTTCGGAGCGTTAAGTTCGTTAAGCCTTTGTTTTTGAGTAATTGTAAGTTCCGCCATATTAACATTTTCCCCTGCCTTTAACACAATAAGAACAGTTTTTTCTGTTACCCATACAGTCACTGCAACTATCGTTAGGTATTTGGTTCAAATCATCCATCACCAAATAAAACCCGGCGCATGTTTTTGCAGGGCTCATTACGTTATGTTCGTTTATACCAATGCCAATTCTTTTGTAATCCATTATTTTAAATAAAGATTGCAGCTCTGAAACTTCCATTCCATAAAAACCCGGTGCCGCCTCAAAAATATGTAAACCGCTGTATTCCTGTGATACTTTTGCTTTTAGTGCATGACTTGCCGCTTCTGCATAAGCCATGCCCCAATTATGCACATATAGCTGTGTTAGTAAATCATCTTCGTCTGTGCATTCAATTTCTCCAAGCGTCATCATATATCCTAAAACATGTTTAATATTGCTTATGTTAAGCTGCTGAAAAGCATTACATAAAACAGCCACTCCGTTAATTATCATTTCATTGTTGCAAAGGGAAATTTCAGTAAATTCGTCCCAAATACATTTTATTTCGATTTGGTCAACAACTGTTTCTTCAACCTCCCAAGCCACTTCAAGCATACTCACATGTTTTTCGTTTTCTAAGTTAAATCTATTCGCCATAATAAAGATATTTTTTGCCGTATCTTTTATTTCTGCCGGTTCAATTAATATACCTTTCATAGAGACAAAAGCCCCTTTAAATTATTATTTATTTCTGACGTAATTATGGATACAGCTTTTATACCCACAGAAGAAATCGCCACAAGTTTTGTTTCCTCTAATTGTTTATCCCATGGCTTAATTAAAATATTTTCTCCAACACAGCTTATTTCCATATAACCATTATCAGTCAGCGCAAAGCCTTTAATTCTAAACATTGACTTTGAAACAGATTTTAAAAAGCTGTTTAGCTCGTTGTAAGGCAAAACCTGTTTACCTGTAATTAAAAAAGTTTTAGGTCTGTTTTCCGGCGTGTTAGAGGAATCACCTGGTGAAATACCACCCGGATTCATATAACTAATAATATTTTTATAATCAACTTTGCAATAAGAGCAACAAAAGATTTCCGCTTTCGGGTTTATATCATTAATTTTTTCTTTAATTTCATTTATAACCTTCTCTGTAATTAAATCGCATTTATTTATTATAATTTTATCACTGTATTTTATTTGATTATTAATCGCCACCAAAACATTGGCAAGCTCTAAAAAATGCTCTCCGTCAATTATTGTCAGTGTTCCTTTATAGTTGTAGCCCCTTTTTAATTTTGGCGTTATGGCTTCCAATAAATTTACAAAATTCGCTGGGTCTGCAAGCCCGGAAGCTTCAATAAAAACAACATCTAGTTCCAAACCGGACATTGCAATAAGGCTTTCAATAAAATCATCTTTCAAACATGCGCAAAAAACAGAGCCGTTTAAATGCTCTCTAATTTGTATCCCCTTTGTTTCAATAAGTTCAGCATCAACATTGACTTTTCCGAATTCATTAATAATTACCCCTGTTTTTTTATCACTATAAGAGGATAAAAGTTCCTTTAAAAAAGTGGTTTTTCCTGCTCCTAAAAATCCGGTTATTAAGACTAATTCCGTCAATAACTCCAACCCTTTGCTATACTACTATTTAAAAAAGTTGAAGAGAAGCCCTGTTCTCTCCAACATTTTTTATTGATTTAATTTATAATGCTATTTTACAATACCTGCACGTTTCTTAAAATCTTCAACGCTGTTGATTTTAATGCCAAGTATTTCAGAAACCCTAAACTTCGCTTCCATACCTATGTTAGTTCCGTCAAAAGGTTCTTGAATACCAATGCCTAAATCTGTGCGAACGTCTGTCATTGTAACAACGTCGCATAAGTCTTCCAAAGTAACGTTAAGTTTTTCTGCCACATATTTTTTAGCATCGTCAATTTTCATTTTCTTTGTAAGCTGCAAACGTAAAACAAGATCTCCTGCTGTACGAATGCCGCCCATGCCAGACGATAAGCAATGTGTGCAGTCAACGCCTAACGGGTCTCCTACGCCCAGCTAGAACCCGTCCACTTTTCCAATTTCAACTAAGCATTTACCGGCACGAGATGCAACGTCCTGGGGCATAATTTCACACATAGGAATGCCGCAAACACCCATACCCACGTTTGCATGAACAGGAATGTTAGCAACATCAGTACAAGCCTTAATAAACGTAATAACACGCCCCATATTCCAAGGGAACGTCATATTGCAGTTTGTGTTTACAACTGCACCGAAAAGAGAAGCCCCGGCTTGTTCGCAAAGCCCAACCTGTTTATGAGGGTAAAGCCCTGCAAGACGAACATCATTATATTTAAGCTTGCCGTGCATACCAAGGACAAATTCCCCAGCCATGCCCATTTCTACAGCTAAATCCGGAAATTTTTCTTTAATAAGCTCTGTAGCTTTTAAAGCCGCTAAAAAGTCTGCATCTCCTGCCGCACCGCAAGTATCAAGGTTTATAGCATCTGCTCCGGCATTGTATATTTGTTCCGCACAGTAAAGCATATCTTTAACAGAATGTTCAACTGCTTCTTCTTGCGCCGCCATAGATTCTTTTATTTTTCCTTCAGGAAGCAAAACCGCCCAGTTATCAACCGGCCCGTCAGGTTTTGTGTAAAAGCCCAAATTAGGCATTGCTCCATAAAAAATCGGCATTGTTGTTTTCATAAGTGAGGAGCGAATTATGTTTGCTTCGTGTTCAACAATACCTTTTACAGTTTTATAGTTATAATCTCTAAATCCTATGTCTACAGAATCACAGCCCATAACACGCTCATGCATACAAGCCTGCTGGGATTTATCAACGTCTATAACGCATTTTGCGCTTACCTTCTCTGCGCCGGAATCGCTGGTCATAACAACTTCGCGTCCTCGTTCAACGCCCACCATATTGCCGGGCATTGTTACAATTTGAAATATTTTTTCCAGCTCTTCATCTGTAAGAGGAGAAATTTTACCACGGAAAACGGCGTCTTCCATTCCGGCTTTAATGTCTTCCCTTATTTCCTCCGCCGTCATATAAACGCCGGAACCATCCCCCATACGGGTAAAGTATTTATCCATTAACTTTCCTCCCAATTTATTGTGCGACCCATTCGTTAAGGAACTTAATAGCATCGGCAGCATCTTCACAGTATGCATCAGCTCCAATTTTTTCCGCCCAACGCTTAGTAACAGGTGCGCCGCCTACAAGTGTTTTATATTTGTCTTTTAAGCCCTCTTTTTTAAGAATATCCTCAATTTTTTTCTGTTCGGTCATAGTAGTTGTTAAAAGAGCACTAGACCCTATGTACTGCGCTTTATGTTGCTCCGCCGCTTCAATAAATTTAACAGCCGGAACTTCTCTGCCTATATCGTGAACTTCAAAACCGTTTGTTTTAATTAAAGAGCAAACAATACCTTTGCCAATGTCGTGAACGTCTCCGGCAACAGTACCGATAATAACAACACCTTTAGTAGACGCAACACCTTGAGGAAGAGTAGACTGAATGTCATCCTGCATATTCTTCATTATATCCGCCGCAAAAATAAGCTCCGGCAAAAACACTTCGCCTCTGCCAAACATGTCTCCAAGCTCTCTCATGCCGGAACTAAAACCTTTAGCCAAAAGCTCCATTAAGTCTATCCCGTCGCTTTTAGCTTCCTGCAATGATTTTGCCGCTTTGTCTTCATCAGATTCAATAATTGAATCAAAAGCCATTTTAATTATTTCTTCCTTACTCATAATAACCTCCT
>CAZJGG010000075.1:0-13091 GCA_964545475.1 uncultured Eubacteriales bacterium
TTGTGGACTTTGCCACATGGTATAGAATTTCTTTTATTTATGTAGCTGTTGCTAAACTTGCAACTTAGAACCTGTTCAAAGTCTCCATTTTAGCGTCTTTTCGGCTATAGTTGTTTATGTTTTGTTAAAATGCCATAAAATGAATACGACGAAAATTACAAAAGACGTAATTTTCGTCGTATTCATTTTAATATCCATTGATTTTTGCTTGTCTTTTTGAATTGCCTTATTCACAGCTAACAAACCTGCCAGCCGGTTTTTCTGCAACCAATTTACCTCTGTTGCACACAACGTTGCCTCTAACCATTGTCAAAACAGGAAACCCCTGAACTTCAAAACCGTCGAATACAGTATACCCTGCTTTTGAATGAAGAATATCGCCGCTTAGCTTTATTTTTTTATTAACGTCTAAAAATATTAAGTCGGCATCGCTTCCGATAGCAATAGCCCCTTTTTTGGGATAAATACCAAACATTTTAGCAGGGTTTTCGCATAAAAGCTCAACAAGTCTATTTATTGATACTTTATTTTGTAAAACCCCATAAGAATACATTAGGGGAAGAAGCGTTTCTACACCGCCTATTCCGAAAGCGGCATCAAAGCAGTTGTCCGTTTCAAGCTTTTTCTCAATAGTAAAGGAGCAGTGATCTGTAACAACGCACTGTAGCCAGTTGTTTGCTAATGCTTGCCACAAAACATCGCAATCGGCATTTTTTCGCAAAGGCGGCGACATCAAATATTTTTGGGGCTGCTCTTTTAAATAACACTCATCTGTTAATAGCAAGTAATGAGGGCATGTCTCCCCAAAAACCTTTTGACCGTTTTTATTGGCGGCTTCAACAAGCTTTGCGCCTTTTTCTGTTGATACATGAACGAAATAAACCGGGGCATTATGCTCTTTTGCAAGCTCAATTATTTTTTTTATAGCTTCCTCTTCTGCTTCCGGCGGGCGAGCTTTTGGGTGAAATTTTGCATTTACTAAGCCTTTATCAGTAAATTGTTCCTTTGTACTTTCAATAATATTGTTGTCCTCTGCGTGAACAATTAACAACATGTTATTTTTTGCAGTCTGCTCTAAAAGATTAGATATTTTTTCATATGGCAAGCAGCTCGCGTATGTAGTGTAAATTTTAACGCTGTTTATTCCGTATTTTTTAAGCTCGGTTATTGATTCATATGGTTGCTCCCATTGCCCTGTTATTTCCATATGAAAGGTGAAATCCGTATAACAACGCCCTTCTGCTTGCTCTTGCCGTTCTTTAAGGCTTTCGAGTAAGGTTTTGCCTTTAATTGGCGGAGCAAAATCAATTATAGTAGTAACTCCCCCAAATGCAGCAGAAGCCGAACCTGATTCAAATGTATCCGCCGTCTGCCCTTTTGCGGTTTCCATACTGAAATGTACATGGGCATCAATCACCCCAGGTAAAATAAGCATGTCTGCTGCGTTATATACGTCATAATCTGCTGAAACGGGTATACCCTGATGCAATTTACAAACTTTACCATCATCAATTAAAACATCACAATTTTTAATTTCCCCATTAATAAATACACGTCCATTTTTTATTAATTTCGGCATAAAAACTAATAACCCCCTATTTTTTTACAATATAATACTATTTTCATATTAATTAGCACTATATTAATTGAAGACAGTATTAATATATTTAAGTTATAAATAGTTATAAAAAAATTATCCACAGAATTTTATGTCCATGCACCTTGATTTAATCATTTTTGTGCATAACTCTGTGGATAATGTGGATAACTTCGGACTTATTGTACCTTTTTCTTTTTCATTTTGTTTTTTAATGAGTTGTAAGATAAATAAATTACTGGAATAAATAAAAGCGTTACCAATGTTGAAAGAGTAAGACCAAATACAACGACTGTTGCAAGACCACTCATAAGTTCACTTCCGCTTCCGGTAGCAACCATCATTGGAATTAAGGCAAGCACCGTAGTAAGCGTTGTCATTAAAATTGGGCGAAGCCTTATTGGTCCTGCTTGAAGCAGTGCATCTTTAACGCTTAACTGCCTTTCTCTTACAAGCAAGTTTGTATAGTCCACCAATACTATGGCGTTGTTTATAACGACACCGGCAAGCATAATAAGCCCCAAAAACGCCGTTATGGATAACGACTGTCTCATAACAAACAAGCCGAAAATACCACCTGTAAGAGCTATAGGAATAGAGAACATAACTATTAACGGATAAATAAAGGATTCAAATTCTGCCGCCATTATCATGTAAACTATAAGAAGCGCCATTATAAGAGCAAGACCCAAATCTGCGAATGTTTCATTCATTTGTTCAGAAGAACCTGTAAATTCCCATGTATAGTTATCAGGAACAACATAATTTGCAAGTTTAGCTTCTATATCAGTTGTAATTGATTTTAAGTCCTTATCAGCTGTTGCAGATACAGTAACATATTTTTGCTGATTAAGCCTGCTTATGCTAGTAGGCAAATCCTCTAAAACAATATCAGCAATTTCATATAACGGAACGTTAACCCCTTTTGGAGAGGGTATAAGCAGGTTTTGAACGTCGTTAATATAATTAAAGTTTTCTTTGTCCTGAATAATTCTAACGTTAAGCTCGTTTGCTTCAACCTTATATTTTGTTGCCACAACGCCGGTAACTGCTGTATTTACTGTTGCAGCAACAGAAGCCGATGTTATGCCGTAGCTTGAAGCTTTATCCCTGTTCAAAACAATTGTAGCCTGGGGAGAAACCTCTTGCACAGATGTTTCTACATTTCTTACCCCGTCTACGCCCTCAATAATTGATGCAATTTCTCTTGACATTTGAGTAAGTGTTTGTAAATTTTCGCCTTTAATGGTTAATTGAAGACCACCGCCTCCGAAACTCCCCATAGACATAGCCATCGCGGATACATTAATTTTTGCACCGGGAATTTCCTGCATCATCTTGTCCATTTCTGTAGATATCTCTGCAGCTGAAGCTTTTCTTTCCTCTTTTGGCTTTAATATAACATAAACCGTTGCAACGTCAGAGCTTGAACCAAAGCCCATGCCTCCGCCTTGCCCAACGATAGTGGCTACTGAATCAATATTAGGATCGTTTTCAATTGCCCTTAAGACCTGATCTGCGGTTTTTTCCGTTTCGGATACAATTGTACCTTTAGGCATTGATATATTAATACTAATTATACCCTCATCTGTCTCCGGCATAAATTCCATGCCTATTAAGCCCATAGGCAGTGTTGCAAACGTTGCCACAACAAAGAGTATTGTAATAATAAATGTAATAACTCTATGGTTAAGAGCAGCAGATAAAAGCCTTTTATAAACTTTTTCTATAAAAGATATTAAATGCCCGAATAAATCAATAAATTTTGTAATAATATTTTTATGAACAAATTCACCATGCACAACGTTTGGCTTTAACAACAAGGAACATGCCATAGGCACAAACGATAATGAAACAACTAGTGATGAAATAAGTGAAAAAGCTATTGTAAGAGCAAGCTGATTAAATATTTGCGCTGTAACACCGCCTGCAAAAGTAATCGGTAAAAATACTGCAATTGTAGTTAATGTAGAGGCTGTAACGCTCATTGCAACCTCTTTTGCGCCATCAATGGCAGCGTCGAATTTATCCTCGCCCTCTTCAATCTTTCTGTATATACTTTCCAAAACAACTATAGAGTTGTCAACAAGCATACCTATACCAAGCGTTAAGCCACCCAATGACATTATGTTTATAGAAATATCGGCATAATACATTAAAACGAACGTTGATATAACAGATATTGGTATTGCAACTCCGACAATAAGGGTTGATCGTACGTTTCTTAAGAATATATATAAAATAAGTATTGCAAAAATACCGCCTAAAAGTGCTGAATTTGTAACCTGACCTATTGCACGGTTAATAAAATCGGCAGGGTCAATAAGCATTGTAAATTTAACCCCTGGCATTTCTTTTTGAATTCTGCTAATTTCTTTTTTAACATTAGCAGAAAGCAAAACGCTGTTTGCAGTTGACTGCTTTTGAATTACCATGTTAACACTTGAAACACCGTTAATATATGAAGCATCTGTATTTTCAGAAAAAACTTCATTAATGTCTGCAACGTCTGAAAGGCGTATAACACTTCCTGTTGGGGTTGTTACAGGTAAATCTTTAATTTGCTCAATAGACTTAAACTCTCCAGAAACTCGCATGGATAAGTTTTTGTCTCCTTGCTTAACAGAGCCTGTCGGTATTTGCCTGTTTTCTGCGGCTAAAGACTGCTGTATGGATTGTTCAGTGATACCATAGCCACGCACTTTATCAGCAATAAGCTTAACTTCTATTTCTTTTTCGCGTCCGCCGTATACAGAAACCGATGCAACGCCGTCCTGACGCTCAATTCTGTTTGTAATTTTATCGTCAACAATACGCCTTAATTCAACAAGGTTTGTATCTTCGGACGTTATGCTCAACTGAATTGAATTCATCGTTGCAACGTCGATTTTTAAAATCATAGGTGCATCTGCACCATCAGGAAGTGCACCCTTTACCATGTCAACTTTTTCCCGCATGTCAAGGGCCGCGGCATCAATATCAACATCATTGTTAAAAATTGCTACAACTGTGGACTGACCGTATGAGGATGTGGAACTTATTTCGTCAATTCCGGCAACTGTACCCACTGCACCTTCAATAGGTGTTGTTATCAGCTTTTCAATTTCCGCAGGGCCTGTTCCTGAATAAGTTGTAGAAACTATGGCTACCGGAATGTTCATGTTAGGAAGCATATCCAGTTTTAAATTTGTAATTGATAAAATACCAAAAGCAATTACAATAAAAATGAGCATTGTAGTTGTTACGGGGCGTTTTACGGCAATTTTAGTAAACATATTTATTCCTCCCTGTTGCCAGTATCGGAAACAATATTGATTTTATCGCCGTTTCTAATAAGCGTTTGACCTTTTGTAACAACTTCGTCATTTAAATTAATTCCGCTTAATATTTCAATATATTCTCCGTTATCAATGCCTGTTGTTACTGCTGTTCTCTTTGCGTATTCCCCGTCGTTAATATAAACATATCTTTCAATTTCATCTTCCAAAACTGCATTTCTAGGAAGCACTATAGTGTCTTGGCTTTGTTCATACAAGAACCGAGTTTCTGCAAACATTCCGGCTTTTATATCCCCGTTTGGGTTTGGAATAGAAATTTCAATAGGGAATGTGCTTGTTTGGTCTGCAACAGGGCTTATTGATGTTACATTTCCAACAAATGGTTGATCTGAAAGGGCGTTTATATAAACATCTATTGTTTGGCCCAAAGCAATTTTGTTGATTATTTTTTCAGAAACTTTTACTTTTGCAATAACGCTATCAATATCAACAATTGTATAAGCTGCAACTTGGGGAGAAGCCATTTCAAAAGCTTTTATCTGCTTTGTTGCAACAACGCCGTCCATTGGAGCTTTTATTGTTAAATCTTGTAAAGTACTTCTTGCAATGTCTATTTGCGTTTGAACGCTAGAAGCTGAAATTGCCGCTTGTTCCACACCAAGTTCTGCTTTCGTAGTGTTTTCTTCAACAATTTTTCCTGATGAAATCTGCAAGCTGCTTTCCGCCTGAGTAAGGGAAAGCTGGGCAGATGATACTCCAACTTTCGCTTGGTCGTATGCTGTACGTCGCTGATTTAACGTAAGTTCAGCGTTATCATATTCAGCTTTAGAAACAACTCCAGAATCATAAAGCTGTTTGATTCTGTTATAATTGTCCTCTGCGCTATTTAAAGCAGTTTCCGCACTGCTAAGGGCAAGCTCCGCATTTTCAACTTGTTTCTTTGCATTTTCAATAGTTGTTTCAAGCTGGGTAATTTGTGATTCATACTGACCACCCGTTACTGTTTCTACGCTGTTTCTAGCTGTTACAACCCCTTGCTTAGAAACTTGAAGCTGGCTTTGAAGCTGTTTAATTTGGTTTTCAATGTCCCGTCTGTCAAGGGTGAACAAAACGTCTCCCTCTTTTACTTTGTCCCCTACTTCAAAATGAGTTTCAAGAACCTTTCCTGCCATTTTGCTTGTTACTGAAACAGACTGAGATGGGCTTATTTGACCTGCATAAACCATTTCTCTCTTAATCGAATCTTTTGATGCTACCATTGTTCCAACCGGAACTGATATTTCCGGTACTAAAGCCTCTTCTCCATTAGGCTTTGCTCCACATGCGGCTAAAATAACAGAAAATATTAAAACCGCGCAAATACTTTTTTTTCTCACTTTGCATTAACTCCTTATTATGAATTATCAGAAGGCTTAAGTCTGTATCATGTGCATCATAAGCGCTTACTTGACTTTAATTTTTATATATAGTATAGTTGTTGTTAACCGATTTATACTATATCCGGGGGGAGTGAGACAAATTGTCTAACCTTAATCCGGGAGAAGAAATTAACGAAACCGAAAATAAGCTTCTCCTTTTATATTTCATAGAAAAAATGGACATAGCGCTCTCAAATTCACAAATCTCGCAGTTTATGCTTGAAGAGAATTATATGAGCTATTTTTCTTTACAGCAATCTCTTGACGAGCTTGTAAAGCTAAATTATTTGGATAAAGCCCAGGATAATAATACATTGCGGTATACTATAACAGACGAAGGCGTTACGGTTTTAGAATATTTTGAAAAACATGTACCTGCTGAAAAACGCATAAAAATCAATAAATATGTAGCCCAAAACCGTAAAACCTTTAAAAAAGATTATGAAATTACCGCTAATTATTTTTACGAGCATTCTACAAACGAATTTGTTGTTAAATGCGGAATATATGAGGACGAATCCATGCTTATGGAAATTAACCTTTCTGTTGTTTCAAAGGAACAGGCAAGGCAAATTTGCAGCAAATGGAAAACGGGCGTAAACGGTTTATATAATGAAATACTTATGATGCTTATATCCGATAAATTTACGCCCGATGAAAATGAAAACGCCTCAGAAGAAGATTCATCTGAATAAGATAAATCAACTTGCAGGAATAATTTATTTAAAGAATATCTTTGCTATATCATTATAAGCAATAAAAACACCAAGTGCCATAAGAGCCACAAGCCCGACGAAATGTATAAGCCCCTCTTTTTCTGGAGGAACGGGCTTTTTTCTTATGCCTTCAACTAATAAAAACACAAATCTGCCGCCGTCTAAAGCCGGAAGGGGGAGTAAATTAAATATGCCGATACTTGCAGAAATAATAGCCATAAGCCTAAGAATAGTAACTGCTGTTAACCATCTGCTTATAGTTACACCTGTTGTATAAACATTTCCTATTATAGATACAATTCCGATAGGTCCAGCCATGTCGTTTAAGGAAACATTTCTTTTAAATAATTCAGAAATTCCAAAAAACGACATTTTAATCCAATAAATTAGTTGCCAAAAAGCGTTTGAAATGCTTCCTGAAATATTAACTTTTTCTAATCCTTCGCCTTTAATAAAAACTCCGGCATACTGTTGGGGTGTTACGCCTAAAATATATGCTTCGCCGGATTTTTTAGGAACAATTGATATTACAATTTTTTCTTTTCCTCGTAAAATAGTAACATCAGCGCTGTTACCGCTTGTTCTTTCAATGTTAAGCTGTAATTCTTCAAAAGTTCTTACAGAGCTTCCGTTTATTTTAACTATTTTATCATTAGGCATAATTCCAGCGGCTTGCGCTGGAGAATCAGCAATCACCGTTTTTACAGTTGTTGTGGAATAACCAGAACCCAACACGATAACTAAAAAAATTAAAAGCGCAAGTAGCAAATTCATTACAGCTCCGGCTAGTATTACAGTTATTCTGCGCCAAACTGGTTTTGAGTAAAAGGCTCGTTCATCTTTTTTAAGGTTTTCAGCTTCGTCACCTTCATCCCCAAGCATTTTGCAAAAGCCTCCCATGGGGAAAGCCCTTATTGTAAAAAGAGTGTCCCCCTTTTTAATTCCAAAAAGCTTAGGACCCATACCAATGGCAAATTCTTCAACTAATATACCGTTTCTTCTGGCGGCAACAAAGTGTCCCCATTCATGTACAACAATTAAAACGCCGAAAATTAAAATTCCAATAATTATCGGTATTGCACCCGTAATAAAATTAATCAAAACACCACTTCCTTATTCAAAACATATTCCCTTGCCCAATTATCAGCATTTATAATGCTTTCAACCGTGCATACGGTATCAACTTCATTATATGCGTTCATCGCTTTATCTATTAATTCAGCTATTTGGGTAAAGCCTATCTTTCCATCTAAAAACATGGAAACAGCAGATTCATTTGCGCCGTTTAAAACCGCAGGCATATGCCCACCTATTTCCAATGCCCTGTATGCATGTGACAGGCAAGGAAAACTTTCAAAATCAGGAGCCTCAAATGTTAAGCTGTTTTTTTCCAGGAAATTAATTCTATTGAAGCTGTTATCCCTTCTTTCAGGATATGTCAGCGCATACTGTATTGGAATTTTCATGTCCGGTTCGCCTAATTGGGCTAATACCGCATTGTCTTTAAATTCTACCATTGAGTGAATAATGCTTTGAGGGTGTACTAAGACTTTAATGTTCTCGGGTTTTACGTCAAAAAGCCATTTTGCTTCAATAACTTCAAGACCTTTGTTCATCATCGTTGCTGAGTCTATTGTAATTTTTTTCCCCATGCTCCAATTAGGGTGGTTAAGCGCCTCCTTTACAGTAACATTTTTAAGCATTTCTTTTGAGTAACCTCTAAATGGACCGCCGGATGCCGTTAAATAAATTGTTTTTATTTCATTTTCCGGGTTACTGCTTAAGCATTGGAATATAGCCGAATGCTCGCTGTCTACAGGATATATGTTAACACCCTGCTTTTTGGCAAGCTCCATAACATAAGCTCCGCCGCAAACCAGAGTTTCTTTATTTGCAAGGGCAATGTCTTTTCCAGCTTTAATCGCTTCAATTGTGGGAAGCAACCCCTTGCTCCCCACAAGCGCACTTAAAACTATGCCGGCCTCTTCTTCTCTGGCAACGGATGCTACCCCATCCATGCCGGATAAGACCTTAACGTCTAAGCCTTTACAATTATACGTAAGTTCTTCTGCTTTTTCTTCATTAAAAAGTGCAACAATATTAGGTTTATATTTAACAATTTGTTTGTAAATTTCACTAACGTTTTCATTAGCGCAAAGAGCCGTTACCTTAAAGTTACCCAAATTATCTATAACTTCTAGCGTTTGCTTTCCTATAGAGCCGGTAGAGCCTAAAATACTGATCTTTTTCATACCTCACCTCATAGCATCAAGGATTATATACATTACAAAATAAACACCCGGAGCAGTAAAAAGCAAGCTGTCAAAACGGTCTAAAATTCCACCGTGCCCGGGAATTAAATTGCCGAAGTCTTTTATGTTTGTATATCTTTTAATAGCTGATGCGGCTAAATCGCCGAATTGTGAAAATATTGAGCAAACAAAGCAGACAATAGCAAAATATAAAATAATATCAATGTCTACATCCGGATTAAACAGTTTTATTGCAACGGCATAAATAAAACCAATTAGCGTTGCCCCGGCAACTCCACCAGCTGCTCCTTCAACTGTTTTTTTAGGGCTTAATGATTCATAAAGCTTGTGTTTGCCATATTTTCTTCCTATTAAATAAGCAAATGTGTCGCTGCCCCAAGCGCTTATAAAAATTAGCCAAACAAAAAAATTGCCGTAACTATGGCTTCTTACCAAATAAATAAACGAAATTAAAAATGCAACGTAAAAAAACCCGAAAAGTGTAACAAGCACATCACGAAGTCTTAGCTTTTCATATAAAATAACCATACAAATCAGCAGCGTAACTATAAAAGCCGCAAACAGAACCGTTGCAATAAAACCGCTGAAATACGGCAAAATAAGCGCATATAGAGCGGTAAAAAAATATCCCACATAGTGAATATAGAGGTTTTTTTGTGAAATTGCATTGTAAAGCTCATACATGCCAACAAACGCAAGCGCAAATATGGCGCATTGCAAGACAATTCCACCAACATAAACTACAAAAATCAATATCGGTAAGCCTACTACACTGGAAACTACCCTTTTAATCATATATAAACACTGTCCTTACCATTATCTTGCGCCAAAACGGCGATTTCTTTCATTATATACTGCAATTGCCTTACGCAAATCTTCCGGTTTAAAATCCGGCCATAACGTATCGCAAAAATAAAATTCGCTGTAACTTAACTGCCAAAGCAGAAAATTGCTTAATCTTAATTCTCCGCTTGTGCGTATAAGCAAATCCGGCTCGGGTATATTATTTGTGTCAAGATAATTTGCAAATAAATCATCAGTAATAGAATTTACTGAAATGCTTCCGTTTAAACAATCTTCCGATATTTTTTTTACTGCACGCAAAATTTCATCCCGTCCGCCGTAATCAAGGGCAATTACCATGCAAAGACCGGTTTTATCTTTAGAAATATTTTCCAGTCGGCTTATCCTTTCAATTAAATCCGGGGCGAGCCTATCTTTTCTGCCAATAACTTTAAAGCGCATATTGTTTTTTTTCGTGTCTCTAATATATTGGTCAATGTAATTTCTCAATAAATCCATAAGACCGTAAACTTCGGAATCGCTTCTTGCCCAGTTTTCTGTTGAAAAAGCATAAACCGTCAAATATTTTACGCCTAAGGCTTCTGCTTCGTTTGCAACTTTTTTTAGTGCTTGCGCCCCGGCATCATGCCCCAGTGTTTTTGCAAGCAGCCTTTTTTTCGCCCATCTGCCGTTACCGTCCATAATAATTGCTATATGAACAGGGACGTTATCAAATTTTTCAGACATTTAAGCCTCCTGTGGCTCAATAATATAAACTTTTGCTTATTGCTTGTCAGCGGCTCCTATCGTACATAACGCAAGTACGCTAGGAGCCGCTTTTTGTAGTGCACAATCTTTAAATAGACATAATTTCCTTTGTCTTTTCATCAACTGCTTTATCAATTTCTGCTACGTATTTATCAGTTAATTTTTGTAAAACATCTTCTCTGTGTTTAAGCTCGTCTTCTGTAATTTCGCTTTTCTTCTCAAGCTTTTTAAATTCGTCAATGCCTTCACGTCTAACATTTCTTATGGCAACTTTGTAATCCTCGCCTTTTTTCTTAACGTCTTTAGACAAAGCTTTTCTGCGCTCCTCTGTAAGCTCAGGAAACATAAGCCTAATGCAATTTCCGTCGTTAGAAGGGTTTATGCCAAGTTCAGAAGCAGCAATTGCTTTTTCAACTTCTCTTAAAAGAGATTTATCCCATGGCTGAATTTGAATTATTCTTGGTTCTGGCACAGTAATATTGCCTACTTGTTGTAAAGGTGTTGGTGCTCCGTAATAATCTACGGTAATTTTATCAAGCACATGTGGATTTGCCCTCCCTGCCCGGATAGTCGCCAAATCTGAATTTAACATATCCAGCGTTTTGTGCATTTTGTGATCGTATACCTCTTTATAATTTTCCATAAATATCCTCCTTATTAATAAAATATATCTTCTATATTATTTGAAATTTTAGTACCGCCTATTAAATATAGGCTTTCCTCTGTTTTACAAGCTTCAACAATGCCGCCTTTTGTTGCAAGAGAAAATACGCAAGAATCAATGTTTTCGTCTGAAATTAAAGCAATTGCGCTTATATCTGCAACGCTTAACTGCTTTGACATAATTGTTTTATAACATACGCTTTTATATTTTTTTGCAGTACTATCCTTTTTTGGGTCGCTTTCGTAAACCGCTTCAACATGTTTTGCAAAAAGCACCATATCGGCGTTTAGCTCACAAGCACGTATTGCCACAATTGAATCTGTGGAAAAAAACGGATGCCCCGTTCCCCCGGCAAATATTGGCACTATGCCATTTTGCATATATTCTATGGCTTTATATTTATTAAACCTTTTCGTAAATCCCCCGGCTTCAAACGGCGTCATTACGGAGCATTTTTGCTCCTCTCCACCGGAAGCAATTCTAAAAGCCTCAGACAAATAAATTGCATTCATAATAGTGGCAACCATGCCTATTTGGTGGGCTTTAACCTTATCCATTTCTTTTGGAGCGCTTCTTCCTCCCCGCCAAAAATTGCCTCCGCCAACAACAATTGCAACTTCCACTCCAAGCTCAAGCAATTGGTTAACCTCACCAACAATTCTGTTAATTGTTATATTATCAAAGCTTTCTCCGCTGTCGCCGGAAAGCCCTTCGCCGCTTAATTTAAGTATAACCCGCAATTAAACACGCCCTTTCCTTTTTCTGTTAATATATCACATTAATTTTGCGAAATCAAGCGCAAGAGATAGATTTGTACATCTGTTTCATAAGGCAACAAATATCACATAAATGCAGATGTGGATTCCATATACACCTAGATGTCTTGACAAAATTATCTGAAAACCAATGTGTTTTCGTCTATGTATTGCCAAACCTCTTGATAACCTTTCTCATTTCTAATAATTCGGTCATAAAATGATTTTTGCCATATTAGACCTCTTCCGAAACTCCATGCCGCCGTCTTTGCGGCGAATTTTCCGTTTTGACTACGTCAGAGGGAAACGTACATACGGTGCTTAGTATGCCCGCTTCCCTCTTCCTTGCAAAACGAAAAATTTCCTCGCAAATACGACGACAGCGAGTTTCGGAGGAGGTCTATTGAAAATCCGATTTGTTTAGAAACCCATCGTTTCATTTGCCCGACTATCGTTGACAACGTAGGGGCGGATACTATCATTCCGCTCTCATCAGGTAATATAAAAATAATTAAATGGATATGATCTGGCATTATACAATATTTATTAACCACAACATTGTCATAGTGTGATGATATTGCGTTTATTGATGTATCAACAATTTTTCCGTATTCCGATAATCCTGGGAGGGTTGGGCGGATGGTATCCGCCCCTACGTTGGTATTTGCCTCTTCATTTTCCCATGGTTGTTTTGGGTTTTGGCGGATGGTATCCGCCCCTACGTAGGTGTTTGTCCCTTCATTTTCCCATGGTTGTTTTGGGTTTTGGCGGATGGTATCCGCCACTACGTAGGTGTTAGATCCCATATTTTCCCACAACATAATCTGTCGCTGTGCAAC
>CAZJGG010000076.1:0-13033 GCA_964545475.1 uncultured Eubacteriales bacterium
TTGCTCCGCAATTTAAGCTGCTAAAGCAGCTTTTCGACTTCGTCGAGCTCATATTAGATTATATGAAATAAATAATTAGTTGGTACTTAAGTATATCAACACTAACGCAGGAACATAATCGAAAAGTAAAGTAAAAAACTTAAACAGGCACTGAATTAATTGAGAACAGTATTATTTTGCTCTGTATTTGCAAATTGCTATTAAAACGCCATAAGAGCCTGTCTAAAATCTCCATTCCGGCATCTTTTCAGCAAATTTTCCATTTGGGCTGGGTCAGCAGCAAACTCACATACGGCTCTGTGTGTGTGAACGTTTGCGGCTTCCTTGCCAAACAAAAAATTTGCCGAAAAGACACTGAAATGGATATTTAAAACAGGCTCATAGACAGACTCACGTGCGTTTCATAAATGCAAATTTGCACAAACAATGTAGGGAATGCCCCATGTGTCATTCCGATTTTAAAAGGATTGGTGACATTTTCGGAACGACACAGGGGTCGTTCCCTACGTTTTACCGATGTCACTTGTGCATATTGTCGGTTTATGAAACGGACGTGAGACAGGCTCTAATATTATTGTAATAACATATATTTGGAAATGGATTTCATTAACGCTTCAAATTCTGGGCTTGCTTTTTTATCTCCAATAGCATGGTCAAAAACTTCACCCTTTTCATTACGTACTTTAAAAACGTTTGAAACAAGGGGCAAGAAGCCAGCGTTAGTGCTGTTATTAAAATCATCTTCTGTAGCAAAAAGAGTAGGTTTATCTTTATAGGGTCTTCCGTCATAAGGGCAGAAAACTGCGCAGTTACCGCATTCGTTGCACATACCGTCTATGTGAAGGATTTGGCTTCTATTTTTGAAGCCTTCAATATCAATAGATATATTAGCTCTGTTAGGGCAAACATCTACACATGTTTCGCAAAGCTGTTCGCAGTGTAAACAGCGGTAACCCTCATTTTCATCCATTAATTTATCAACTGTTGTGCCTTTTTTAAGATAAAGTGACTCAACATCGGAATCATCTGCAATATTTATAAAATCGTTTTCAAGCCCTAGCTTTCTAAGAATATCTTTTGCTATAACTTTTGCATCGGAAATTGCGCTTACAATAGTGGACGGACCTTTTTTGCAATCCCCGGCTATATAAACGCCAGCAATACTTGTTTCGTTAACTTCATTAACTTTAACAAGACCTTTTTCATTACGGGCAAAACCGTTTAACCCAAAATGAGTTGTATCGACGCTTGACCCTACAGCATAAATAACAGAATTAAACTCAAATTCTTTTGTTTTTCCCGTTGACTTTATTCCTGCTCTGCCTGTTTCGTCAACGCCTGCAAGCTCCATTTCTTCGCAGACAAGAGTTTTTCCGTCATAAGAAACAGGAGAAAGAAGCTCTAAAAATTCAATTTCTTCGTTTTCACAATAATTTATTTCGTCATGAGAAGCCGGCATAAATTCTTTAGTTCTTCTGTAAATTATTGTAACCTGTGTAACTTCCGGCGAACGATTTGCCGCTCTGGCACAATCCATAGCAACGTCCCCTCCGCCTATTATTGCAACTTTGCGTCCAAGCATAACTTGCCTGTTTGTTTTCTTTGACTGCTCTAAAAAACTTAACGCATCAACTAAGTTGTCGCAGTCGCTTTTAATCGGACAACTTGATTTTCCCCATGCCCCTGTTGCAACTATAACATATTCGTAATCCTTTAAAAGCGTTTTAACCTCATATGTTTCTTTTACTCCAAATTTGAAATTAACCCCAAGTTTAACAGCAAGCTGATAATCTCTTTCAATGGTCTCTTCTGCAATTCTGAAAGATGGGATAATATAGGAAACCATGCCGAAAGGCTTATTATTTTTCTCAAAAACGGTTACCCCTATGCCGTTTCTTCTCAAAAATATTGCCGCAGCAATTCCGGCGCATCCTGCCCCGATAATTGCAACGGATTTTTGAGTTTTTAATTTAATCGGGGGTAAGTTGTTTATAAATTTGTCTTGAGCATTTTCTACAACAATATTTTTAATGTTTCTTATTTCGATATGGTCGTCTATTTCATATCTCATACATTCCCCTTGGCATTTATGGTTGCATAAAACGCTTGTAATAGACGGCAAAGCATTGTCTACTGCAATGACTTTAAACGCTTCATCAAAATTCTTTTCAGAAGCAAGCTTTATGTAAACCGGGACTTGTTGATTTATAGGACAACCGTCCTGTTTACACGGTGCTTTGAAGCAATCGAACAACGGAAGCTTTTCTCTATGCTTTTTAGCAGGTTCTTTTCTGGTGTTTTTAACATAACGTTCATAGGAAGTAACCTCTCTGGCAATTTTATGCAGGTTACTAACGTTAATACGAGAAGGTATTTGTTCAGCCATGCTCTCTGTTTCGTTAGCAAGCTGGTATATTTTTAAATATCCTCCCGGTTTTAATATTGTAGTGCAGAATGTAAGCGGGAAAACACCTGTTTCAAGAAGTTGTTTAACGTTGAAATAATCAACGCCGCCGCAGTAGGTAATATTAATTTTTCCATCAAATTCGTCAGCAAGCCTATATGCGGCGTTAACGCTTAACGGATAAAGCGCACGGCCAGACATATACATTTCGTTGCCAGAAAGCTCGCTTCCAGTGTTTTTTACAGGCAGTGTATTTGTTAACTTAACACTGAAATACAAATTCTGTTTGTTTGCTTCGGCATGTAAATTTCTAATTGTTGTTACTGCATCATAATATTGCAAATCATCTTTAAAAGCATCATTTTCAAGCTGGATATAATCGTATCCCATATCGTTAAGGGTTTTTCTAGCGAAAGTATGACCTAAAACTGTTGGGTTAAGTTTTATAGTTGTGTTAAGCCCCTGTTCAACTAAAAGATATTTGCCGATTGTTTCAATTTCTTGTGGGTTAGTGCCATGTAAAGTTGATAGCGTAACGGAATTACAAATGTTAGACGAAATAGAATTTATGAACTTGGCATCAATGTTTTTAAACATCTTTATTTTTTCAGAAAGAACATTCATTACATTGCGCCATTTCTGACTGTGTCTTGCGTCTTTCATACATTCTATAAAAAGGTCCATTTTTTCAGAACGTATGCCTTCAAGGTCGTAACCGATACTCATGTTAAACGCAAAATCCCGTTCGTCACTAATTCCGAATTCTTTTGAAAGAACATGAATTAAAATCCAAGCTTTAATATATTCTTCCTCGGCTTCTCTAACGGTAAGTTCGGTGGACCATTCTACGTTATAGCATTCGTCTGCGGCGTTAATACAAGGTTTCTTAATTTTCTTGCGCATTTCGTTTCCGTCTATTTCTTGAACGGTTTTAAGCTCTATAAACCGGCTGCCGGAAAGGTAAGCTGCAACTATGTTTTGCGCAAGCTGTGTATGAGGGCCGGAAGCAACGCCTATTGGAGAAGAAAGTTTTTCTCCTCGGTAATAAAAATATTTACCGCTTGTGTTTTTGTAGAATTTCTCTTTTTTTATACTGAAAACAGAGCCTTTTGTTTCATATTCGTCCAAGGCCCAGTTGAGGAGCTGCTCGAAGGGTATAACACGTATTATGTCACTCATAATTTGCCTCCTTTAAATATTATGTTTCTTTTCCGCATAAATATCTTTTTATTATATCATGTTTTGAGCCGGTGTAAATAAATTTACAAAGCCTTTCAAACAATGTGCGTTGATTTTTTCTAACAATTTTATCGTCAATAATTAAAGCGTCAAACATGTACCCCTTTTCAAAGCTGGAAACTTTGCCGAAAAATCTTCCTCCGCCTTTTGTTGCTAAATAAAAAGCTTCCGTAACTGTTAGTGGATTAATGCTTCTGTCAACGTAAATGGAATAATGTTTAGAAGCTTCAATAGCCGCCGCAATATTAGCTGGCATAAACATGGAATGACCGCCGGAAATATCAGAGCCAAGCCCAATATTAAGCCCTTGGCCTAAATATTTTTTTATTGGTGCAATACCGCTTGATAACCCAGTGTTTGAAACAGGGCAATGGGCAACTGTAACGCCACGCTTTTTAAATAAATCAATTTCAAACGGGTAATTGTGTACGCAATGGGCAAGAATAGTCTTTTCGCCTAAAAACCCGTATTCGTCATAAACTTCACTATAACTTTTATTAAATCTGTTTTCCACAAGCTCTATTTCTTTTAAAGATTCCGATATATGTGTCTGAACAGGCAAACCATATTTTTCGCAAAGCAAACTTAATGCTTTTAACAGCTTTTCGGAACAAACAGGTGCAAAACGAGGGGTTATTATAGGCTTTACTAGTGGGTTTGGGCTTGATTTTGATGCTTGTTTTTCAATAATTTCAATAGTATGATTTATGGATTTTTCAGTATCCTCTATTAGTCTTACATCGCAATCATAATCCATGTTAACTTTGCCGATATATCCAGAGATGCCTGCTTTTTCAAAAAGACCAAACAGCAATTCTGTAGAGTTTTTATGAACCGTAGCAAAAACAACGCTTCGTAGGCTTCCGCATTCTATAAGCTCATTAACAAAAGCGGTATAAATCTCTTTTGCGTATTCTATGTCGGAAAACTTGGCTTCCTCGGGAAATGTGTATTGCCTAAGCCATTCAAGCAGTGGCTTATCAAGCCCTAATCCAATGTTAGTGTACTGAGGGGCGTGCAAATGCAAATCCACAAAAGACGGTATAATTAAGCTATCGCCGAAATCATTTATATAAGCGCCGGAATATTTTGGAGGTAACTGTTCAAAAACATCAGAAACCAAGCCGTTTTCAACGGCTATATAACCTTTTGGAATTGTTACAAGCTCATTAAGGCTTTTAGCGTATATAATATCGCCTTTAAAAATTTCCATAAAATCAACCCTTTGCTCATTAAGGAGAGTATATCAACGATTTATCCTGTTCCACATTTTTTCGGCCACTTCTCTTGATTTTGAATAAATCTCACGTTCGTCTGCTGTTTGCAGCTGTCTGTTTTTGTAAACAAATTTTCCGTTAATAATTGTAGAATCCACGTTGCTCCCTGTAAAACCAAAAATAACGTGGCTGTTTATATTGTTTTCGTTTAGTGGTGTAGGGGAGCTGTAATTAATTACAATAATATCGGCATATGCTCCCTTTTCAATAACACCTAAATCACCGGCAAAATGCTTTTGGGCAATTTTTCTGTTATTTTCAAAAAGCATTAGTGGTGCTTGCGCCCAGCCAACTCTTGGGTCACAAAGGTGGTGTTTATGAATTGTGTTGGCGTTTTTTAAAGATTCAAGCATGTCAGAGGTATAACCGTCTGTTCCCAGCCCCACTGTTACCCCAGTATCAATTAACGGGATAACAGGAGCGCAACCCACGGCGTTACCCATATTTGACTGTGGGTTATGAACAACAGATGTATTTGTTTCTTTTAGTAATTCCATTTCAGCCTTGTTAATATGCACACAGTGAACTGCTATAGATTTTTCTCCTAAAATTCCGGCATCAAAAAATCTTTGAACAACTCTTTTGCCGTATTTGTTAAGGCAGTCGTGTAAATCTCCAATGCCCTCGGCTGTATGTACATGAAAACCTGCGTTAAGCCCTTTTGCTTCCGAAACGCATTTATCAAGGGTTTCTTCGGATAATGTCATGGAAGCGTGCAGCCCGAACATGGCTTTTAACATATTTCCGCCATGTCCATTAGTGTGTTTAATAAAATCTATGTTTTCTTTAATTGAATTATTTAAAACTACCTCGCCGTCTCTGTCGGAAACCTCGTAACAAAGAGAAGTTCTTATGCCAAGCTCTTTTGCAACATCCCCAATTTGAAATAAGCTTCCTTCAGCGCAAAACGGGCTTGCATGGTGGTCAAAAACGCATGTAACGCCGTTTTTTATGCAGTCAATATAAGTTGCATATGCGCTGTACTTAACATCTTCCAGAGTTAAGTTTTTATCAAGCCGCCACCATAAATTTTCTAAAATTTCATTAAAATTAGTGGATTCTGGCGCATTTTTGATAGACATACCCCGGGCGAATGCGCTGTATATGTGCATATGGGTGTTAATTAACCCGGGCATAATCATTTTGCTGTCTGTGTCGAAAAATTCGTAATTACTATATTTTGCTTTCATTTGGGCTGTAGTGCCGAAATCTTCAATTTTATCATTATTAACTGCAACACAGCCGTCATAGATAATTGGCTGGCTGCTATTATGGGTAATCAACGTGCCGTTACCTACTAAAAACCCCATAAAATACCCCCACTTTTTTTATAACGTTCTTGGCTTATCTTTATCAACAAGTTGTTTTAATGTTTTTTCTGGGTTTTGAACTTTGCTTAAAAATATCATTGCCGCAATAATATATGGTTTATAGCTTGCTTCTTTGTATAGAGGAATGCGGTAACGGTCAAAAACGGAAGCGCTAACTTCGCCGCTTTCACAGCTAACCCAGGTAATATCCGCCGGGAGACAGTGCATATAAAGCGCACTTTTATCCTTTGTTTTTCCCATTAGCTCTTCGGTGCATTCCCAATGTTTATGCATTGCGTTTTGGGCAAGAAGTTCCTGTTCAAGGGCTTTTATATCATCAAATTTACCGTCGCCGTAAAGAGCTGTCCTTTTTTCCATTGCAGCATAAGGCGCCCAGCTTTTTGGGTAAACAATGTCTGCGTTTTCAAAGGCTTCCGCCATAGAATTTGTTTTAGTAAATCTGCCGCCGCTTATTTGAGCGTTTTTCCGTGCAATTTCTTCTGTTTCGGGCATAAGTTCGTAGCCCTCTGGGTGAGCAAGGGAAACTTCCATACCAAACCTTGTCATTAAGCCAATAATCCCTTGGGGTACTGAAAGCGGCTTGCCGTAAGACGGAGAGTATGCCCAAGACATAGCAATTTTTTTGCCTTTAAGCTTTTTAACGCCGCCAAAGTGGTTAATTATGTGAAGCATATCCGCCATAGTTTGAGTGGGGTGGTCAATGTCGCACTGCAAGTTTACCAGAGCCGGGCGGCTTTCTAAAACGCCGTCAATATACCCCTCTTGCAAATATTTTGAAACATCTCTCATGTAAGTGTTTCCCTTGCCAATGTACATATCGTCACGAATGCCAATAACGTCAGCCATAAACGATACCATATTTGCTGTTTCCCTTAAAGTTTCCCCATGGGCAACTTGGGATTTGCCCTCGTCAAAATCCTGTACGTAAAGTCCAAGCAAATTACATGCGCTTGTAAAGGAAAACCTGGTTCTTGTAGAATTATCTCTAAAAATGGAAATTCCAAGACCGGAATCAAATATTTTAGGGGAAATGTTATTTTCACGCATTTTCCTTAAAATATCTGCAACCAAAAATACAGCGGCAATTTCTTCGTCAGTTTTCTCCCATGTAAGCAAAAAATCGCTTCCACACATGTCTGAATAATCAAGCTTTGATAAATTGTTTATCATATTATATAGTTTTTTCATTTATAAACCTCCATTACTTAGAATAGGTTTGTGCTAAAGCGGCGTAAACAGCTGCACATTTTACTAAATCATCTTTCCAGGTTTTTTCGTTTGGAGCATGAGCCTGGTTTTCTTTTCCCGGGCCAAAGCCAATGCATGGTATGCCGTATCTGCCCATTATTGAAACGCCGTTTGTGCTAAATGTCCATTTATCCACAACAGGTTCACCGTACATGACTTCATGGGCTTTTACCATTGCTTTAGTTGCTTTATGGTCCTCTGGTATAACCCATGTTGGGAAGTAGCAGTCGGTTTCATAAACCAACCCTGTGTAAGCAGGTTTGTCGTATTTATACATTGTAACATTACCGTTATGTTTTTTAACAGAGGGTAATTCTCTTATTTCCTGTAAAGCTGTTTCGTATGTTTCTCCGTCGGTTAACCGCCTGTCTACAGAAACGGCGCACATATCCGCAACGGCGCACCGGGAGGGAGAGGAGAAAAATATTTCGGAAGCCGCAAGAGTACCTTTTCCTAAAAAATCGTTATGTAACAATTTGTTGTTTAGTTCTTTTAATTCTTGTAAAATATCAGCCATTTTATAAATTGCGTTATCCCCACGCTCCGGCGCAGAACCATGACAGGAAACACCTCCGACTTCAACACGGATTTCCATTCTGCCACGCTGCCCTCGGTTTATTTTGCCGTCGGTAGGTTCTGTAATTACAACAAATTCGGGTTTAATTTTGTCTTCGTTAATTATATACTGCCAGCAAAGTCCGTCGCAGTCTTCTTCTTGAACAGTGCCTGTTACTAAAACTGTTAAACCGTCAAGGAGGTTTAAATCTTTCATAATTTTTGCTCCGTAAACGGCGGAAACTATGCCACCAAGCTGGTCCGAAGCACCTCTGCCTCCAATTTCGGTATCGTTTTCATAACCCTCATAAGGGTCAAAGCTCCAGTTTTCTATATTGCCGATTCCAACAGTGTCTATATGGGCATCATAAGCGATTAATGTTTCTCCGCTGCCCATAAAGCCAAGAATGTTACCCATAGGGTCAATAACAACTTTATCAAACAGAAGCTTTTCCATTTCAAGCTTAATCCGCTCTATAACACCTTTTTCTCCGCAGCTTTCTCCAGGAATTTTAATTAATTCCCTTAAAAATAAACACATGTCAGCCCTGTATTTTTCTGCTTGTGTTTTGATTAAACTAAAACTCACATTAATCAGCCCTTTCCAAATTTTAGTATTGCCTAATTTAATTATATAATAGTTATTAAAAATGTCAAGGAAAGCAATTGAATTAATACTTGATTAGCTTTTTGAAGTGAGTTATTATAAAAATAAAAGGAATATGAAGTATATGATTAGTGAAGTTTTTGATATAAAAATAGGAGATGTAGTTTCTGTTACAGGAAGCGGCGGAAAAACTACATTTGTTAACAAATTGTCCTACGAATTTCCCGGAAAAAGGGTTTTAGTTACTACCAGCACAAAAATGAAAGCCCCAAAAAGTGATGAATATGATTTTATATTTGATGGAGTACCCCCTGTTGTAAACAGAAGCGGAAGATATTTTTTATGCTCCGGCAATTTATTAACAGACGGTAAAGCAATAGGGCTTGAACCAGATGCTCTTAATGAAATTGTAGAAAAATTTGATGTTAGCCTTATTGAAAGCGACGGCTCAAAAACAAAACCATTAAAAGGCTGGAGAGAAAATGAACCTGTTGTAATAAGCAAAACCACAAAAACTGTAGGGATAATTAATTTAAAGCTTTTGGGGCAGGAAATAACGGAACAAAACGTACACCGCAATGAAATATATAAATATATTACAGGTGATGATAAAGTAACTTTAAATGGTATTAAAAAAATTATTTTACACAAAAACGGCTTATTTAAAAATTGTGTAGGAAAAAAGCTTCTTTTTATAAACCAAATTGATCAGCCATTTGAAGCAGAGATTGTAAAAGAGCTGTTACAAAGCTTTGAAAGACAGGAAGCGGACTTGTTTTATAAAATAATTTGCGGGAGTTTATTAAAAGGGGAATATAAGATATGGCTATAAGCGCAATTATAATGGCGGCAGGGTTTAGCCGCCGTTTTGGCAAGGACAAGCTAAAAGTCGGTATTAATTGTATGCTATGCATTGAATATGTTTTGGAAGCGGTAAAAGCAGGGGATTTTCAAAATAGGGTTTGCGTATCAAATGATGAGGAAGTAAAGCAGATTTGCGCTGAATACGGCATTGCGTGTGTGGCAAATGAAAATGCGGAAGTCGGGCGTTCAAGCAGTATAAGAGCTGGCATAAATGCTGTAAATGAAAACAGCGATTATATGTTTTTTGTCGGGGATCAACCTTTTATCAATACTGAAATTATTAATACAATGCTAAAAAAACATTATGAAAATCCACAAAAAATAATAGCCCCTTTGTACGGAGAAAAAATGGGAAACCCTATAATTTTTCCTAATAGCTTTAAACAACGGCTTTTACAGCTCCAAGGGGAAAACGGAGGGAAAACCCTAATTAACGAAAATAACTTGATGTATTGCCATTTTGAGGAGGAGTTTTCCCAAGACGTAGACAGCAAAGAAGATTATAATAAAGTTCTTTTGAAAAAATCTAACTGCGTTATTGTAAGAGGAGGAGGGGACATTGCAACAGGAGTAATCCAAAAGTTTCACAGAAGCGGATTTAATGTTGTTATTTTAGAAGTCCAAAAACCAACTGCAATAAGAAGAGCTGTTTCACTCTGTGATGCGGTTTACGATAGGGAAAAAACCGTAGAGGATATGACAGCCCGGCTTGTAACAGGTGTAAAAGAAGCCCGTAATTGCTTTAAGCAAGGGATAATTCCTCTGTTAGTAGACCCTAAAGGAGAATTTATTGAAAAAATAGGGGCTTTTGCCATTATAGATGCCGTTATGGCTAAAAGAAATTTAGGAACAAATAAGTCACTTGCGCCCATAACGGTGGGGTTAGGACCGGGCTTTACAGCCGGAGAAGACGTTGATGCCGTAATAGAAACAATGCGTGGGCATAATTTAGGAAAAATAATAACAGAGGGGAAAGCAGCGGAAAACACAGGTATTCCGGCAGAAATCAACGGCTTTGGCAAGGAAAGGGTTGTTTACAGCCCATATAATGGCGTTTTAAAAGAAATTTGCCAAATAGGGGATTGTGTAAAAGCAGCGCAAACCATAGCAATGGTTGGAGAAAGCGAAATAAAAGCCCAAATTTCCGGAATTTTGCGAGGAATGATAAGAAACGGCTTTGAAGTAAAAAAAGGAATGAAAATTGCGGATATAGACCCTAGGTTTGAAGAAGCCGGAAATTTTATGACAATTTCAGATAAAGCAAGAGCCATTGGCGGCGGGGCTTTAGAAGCGGTTTTATGGTTTGGATTCCTCAGACAAAATTTGACATTATAACACCTGATATGATAATAAGTGATAGCGAGTTAAAGTTTAGACTGTTAAAGGGGATGAGAAGATGGGCATAAGAAATGCTGCAAAGGCAATTATTGTACATAATAATAAAATACTAATAAACAAGAATCAAAACTCCTTAGGAGACATGTGTTATGGTTTGCCCAACAGAGCGATATACTACGATTTGCCGGGAGGTGGACAGAATCAATATGAGACACTTGATGAAGCTGTAAAGAGAGAATGCCTTGAAGAGACTGGATACACAATAGCTGTCGATAGGTTAGCAGCCATATATGAAGAAATATCAATGAATAAAAGGTTTCGTTCCGAATATGAGCAATACGCCCATAAAGTATATTTTATTTTCATTTGTCGTTTGGTAGACGAGTCAATAAAACCAGTGACAGAAAAAGATTTAGACATGTTAGCTTCAGAATGGGTAAACATTGAGAATATGAAGGACATTCCTCTATACCCTGAAATAGTTAATAAAAAGCTGGATTTGATGCTTAATTTAAAGTTTACATTACATTTTGGTTCTGAGCATATACTTTAAAAGAAAAATAATTCAAAATGGTTTTTTTATTATTTTAAAAATGATATAATAGCATGAAACCAAAAATTGTTTATTTAGAAAAATACAGTGAGGCTGTATGATTAAGGAAGGAAAATGAAAATGATAAATATTTCAAAAGAATTTATTAATGGGTTACCAAAAGCTGAACTTCACCTTCACTTGGAAGGAACATTAGAACCGGAATTAAAATTGGAATTAGCCAAAAAGAATAATGTGAATTTGGGACAAAGCACAATAGATGAAGTAAAAGCTTCATATCAGTTTGACTCTCTTACATCATTTTTAAATGTTTATTACCCTGCAATGAATGTTTTGCAAGAAGAGGATGACTTTTATGCATTAGCTATGGATTACCTAAAAAAGGCAAAGGAACATAACGTTAAGTATGTTGAGATGTTTTTTGACCCGCAAGCCCATACTTCAAGAGGTGTACCATTTAAGACTGTTATAAACGGATATTATAGGGCTGCTAAAGAAAGCTCTGCACTTGGCATTGAGGCTAAACTTATAATGTGCTTTTTACGTGATATGTCATTGGAATCGGCTTTGGAAACATATAAAGAAGCTTTACCTTATAAGGATATGATTCTAGGTATCGGTTTAGATTCTGATGAAAGAAATAATCCACCGCAAAAATTTGCAGAAGTTTTTGCTATGGCTAAAAAAGACGGATTCCATATTACTATGCATTGTGATATAGATCAAGAGGGATCAATAGATAGTATTAAAACAGCACTTTTAGACATAGGTGTGGAAAGGCTTGACCATGGTACAAATATTGTGGAAAATCCCAAATTGGTGGAATATATTAGAGAACATAATATCGGTCTTACCTGCTGCCCTGTTTCTAACAGTTTTGTAGTAGATGATATGAAAGGTAAAGAAATCATTGAATTGCTTCATAAGGGCATAAAAGTTACAGTCAACTCAGACGACCCTGCTTATTTCCAAAGCTATATTTCTGATGATTTGTATGCCTTAGCAACTAATTATAATCTTACAAAAGAAGATATTATTAAAATTGTAAAAAATTCTTTTGAAATAGCTTGGATTACAGATGAGAAAAAGGCTGTGTATCTAAAGCAGATTGACGACTACGTGGCTCAAGCTTAATATTATTTTTGTTAAACAAAATTGCAAAAAGTTACTGCTCAATATAGGAAACATGTGAAACAAAATAACCCTGGAGGAAAAAAGCAGTTCAGTTTACATAGCGGCTGTTCTTCATGGTTATTTTGTTTTTTATATGACAATTAATTGCTCTAGCGCTCATGATCAAAAATGAAAGCTACTATGCGTAGACTTAATGCAAGAACATATAGTGAGATTGTTAATGTAGTTACAAAAAACGGTGTATAAAAACAAAGTTTCAAAAGGATTTAATGTTACGGACATCTATAAAGAATTTTGTTATTTAAGCGGGAAATTATGCGAAGCATATATGAGCATCGAGATAATATATTGCCACGCTAGGAAAATAAAATAATATTTGAGGAAACAGCCATCATTTTGGAGACTATTATTGTCGAAAAATGTTTTAGTTTGTTATAGGGGTGCTGTCAAGATAGGACTAAGACTTTTTCGACAAAAAAGCCG
>CAZJGG010000077.1:0-10563 GCA_964545475.1 uncultured Eubacteriales bacterium
CTAATTCTTTCTTCCCACCAGCCAAAAGCGACTCTTCCTTCCGCAGTCGGTTCAGTGCTATTAATCAAAGTCATAAACACTAAAAATGAACCACCTGGAGGAAAAATTAATTTGCCGTTTTCAGTTTCAACAAGGGTTACATTCGGGTCTCCTCTTCTTACAAACGCTTTTATACCACCTACCGGGTTTCCTTCAACATCTGATGCAGATTGAATCTTTACTTTAGCAATAGGCGGAGGATAGATTGCTGTGTTTGATGGTGTTGATGGGTTTTCCGTAGGAGTTCCCGGAGGGTCGGAGTTAAACCAGAACTGGGCTCTAAATGATGAATTTGATATGTCTGTTACAGTCCAAACATTAACATGTAGTAAAACTCCAGAGCCTTTTGGGTTATATAACCTTGCTCATGCGCTTTTATCGCTTGAAAGCGTTAGATTGTCTGCATATCCAATGAAATATTTTCCTAAATCCGACTGATATAGTTCAATTGGAATATCTACAGCCTTAACTAATCTTTTTGAATCGCTTATTGAGTCGTAAATGGTGATCACCTCAACTATCAATATTATTACTATGTTATTCATGTTCTAATATTAATGTGAGTTAAACACAATAAAACTCATCCCTAAATATTTACGCTTTGCTGCTTTTGTTCTGATTGATCTATTTTTTCTGTTTTATTAGCGATTATTTTGTTTTTTTCCTTGATTTGATCGCCAAATTCCTCATACATGGCTTTTATCATTGCAGCCATTGTTAGAAGCATAACTATAGTAATTACGATAGAAGCAACAAGGGAGGAAGTTTGTAGACCTGTTATTTCACCGCTGGCGATAAGAACAAGAACAATTGCTAAAACAGCGATTGAAACTGCCCAAAGTGCTCTTGTTGCTTTAGGAGGAACTACAGGGTTGCAATCTTTTCTTGTAGTTACTTGGGCACAAACATAGGAATAAGAGTCTACAGTTGTTGCAAGGAAAATGAAGACTAAAATAATAAATAAGCCTGATAAAATTCCGCCGAATGGAAGCCTTTGAAGAACAGTGAAAACAGTCGAGCCTGTGCCGTTTTGATTCATAGCGCCAACTAAATCTATACCTTCTTTAAGCTGCATATGTATTGCTGTTGAGCCGAAAGTGCCGTACCAAAGCCATGTTGCTATTGGAGCAGCGCCTAAATGGACAAGAACCACTTCTTTAAGAGTTCTGCCTCTTGAAACTGCCGCAACAAATAGACCTGTAGATGGAGCGGATGCGATCCACCATGCCCAGTAAAATATGGTCCAGCCTTGAGGGAACTGATTTGTTTGCAAGCTGTCTGTCCAAAATGTCATTCTCGGGAAGTTTTGAAGCATATCGCCGAAGCCGGTAAGGGTAGTGTTTAAAATAAATCCTGAAGGACCTAACAAAAATACAACTACACATATACCGATGCATAAAGGAATATTTATGTTGCTTAATATTTTTATGCCTTTGTCAATGCCACTTACTGCGCTTGCGGTAAACAGTGCTGCCCAACAAACGCCTATTATAACATAAACGTAGTTGTTAATAGGAATGCCGAATAAGCTGTTAAGACCGCCTGCGAGCTGCATAATGCCAAGGCCGGTCGCAGTAGTAACCCCACCAATTACACCGAAAACCAAAAAGCCGTCTAGAAGCCGGAAACCTTTTGATTCTACTTTTTTTCCAAAAAGCGGTCTCATAAAAGTGCTGAAATGAGGGGGTTCGCCTTTTCTGTAAATAAAATAGCCTGCCGGTGCGGCAACAGTCATGTATATAGCCCACGGAACCCATCCCCAATGATAAAAGGATTGCGCAAGGGCACGTTCTGCCGCCTCAGGCGTCATTGCTTCCACTCCGAAAGGAGGAGACTGCAAAAAGCTTAAAGGCTCTGCAACGCACCAATATACAAGACCTACGCCATAACCGCAGGCAATAATCATAGCAAACCAAGTGAAAAATGAATATTGAGGCTTGTCGTCATCTTTGCCAAGCTTCACGTTTCCAAACGGCCCAAAGGCAAGCCAAATTGAAAATATAAAAAATATAGCCCCAGCAAGAAGATATGCCCAACCAAAATCCCCGGTTAATGTGCTGAATACAACGCCGATTATAGCAAACATGCCATCTGGGTTAATTAATGCCCAGCCCACAAAAATAACAAGAATTGTCAGGGCAGAAAATAATACTATTCCGTCTGATTTTTGTATCCAATTTTTATTCATAAAACCTTCTCCCTCTCTTTTATAATTTTTTTTCTAAATAATTTTTTAATTGTTTCTGAATTAACGCATCCATTTCCGGCATTACATATGCGTTTAACATACTATCCATTGATCTTATTATTTTTTTATCAATCTCTTCAGAAAAAACTTTGTTATCTGCAAGTTTTTCGTTTAAGCCTGTTTTGTGGAACCAAGGTGCTGTCCTGCAATTTTCAAACGTGTGCTCGCTGGTAATGAAATGACCTCCATGGCCGGTTTCTTTTATTACATCAAAAGCAAAATCACTTTCATTTAGTGAAATGTCTTTAAAGTAATATTCAACCATGCTTATAATTTCAAGGTCGTTAATAAACTTTTCATAAGACATAGCTCCGAAAGAGTTTAAAATACCGGCGCTGTGTATTACTAAATTTGAACCGGAAAGCCTTGTGGAAAACATATTCATCATAGCTTCATAACCGCTTTGGGCGCAAACCCCGAGGGCATCTGACTGAGTTCCTCCGCTTCTAGACGGCAGGTTATAAAATTTAGCCAGCTCAGCACTATATTTTGATTGAAGGGTAAATGCAGGCGTGCCTATTGAAACGCAGGCATTTGTAATATTAAGAGTTGTGGGCAGTAAGCCGTAAACAACAGGCGTGCCCGGATTAATCATTTGGGTTATGGCAATGGCCGCCAATGCTTCGGCGTTGCCAAGGGCTAAATTTCCGGCAAGAGTAATCGGCCCTGTCCCTCCGCAAACAGGCCCGGGGGTTATTATTAGTGGCTGACCGTATTTTACGCATATTAACATAGTGTCCAGCGCACTCTCATCAATAATAAGTGGGCTTATAGTGTTTATAAGGGTAAAGGCTCTTTTTGAATTTTTTAAATCATTTTCACCAAATACAATTAAAAGCATATCCATAAGCTCTTGAACTCGCTCTTTTGTTCCTGGCATACTTAAAACTACTTTTTCGGAATATTTTAAAATATCATTCATTAAAATTAAGTGACTTTTTTCTTGGGGAATATCACAGGGTTGAACAAGGATGCCGCCGTTGATGGAAAATATCTCTGATGATTCTGTTAGCTTTAGAAATTGAATATAATCATTATGTAAAGCTTGTTTTATTAAACCACTTTTGTCAATTATGTGAGTACAGCCATAACCTGGGCAGTAATAAGCCCTGTCTCCTCCTATGCTCATGTTGTACTTTTCATTTCTTGCGGTAACTCCAAAACTTGACGGAGCATTTTTTATTGCGGACATAATTTGCTCTTCTGTAAAATAAGCAATATTGCCGTCTGTTTTAATATTGTTTTTTTTCAATATGTCCAAAACGGTGTCTGAAAACAGCTTTATGCCAATTTCCTCAAGAATTTTAATTGAATTTTTATGAATTTTATTTGTTGCTAGTTGCACAATTACACCTCCCTTCTTTTATAAATGTTCGATAATTTCGTACACAATTCATTAATGAAACACAAGAAAATTATAACATTTTGCTAATAAATTGTCAAACTAGTGTTATGTATTTTATTACCAAAAAAATATAAAAATTTTTGTCAAATGTGTAGACTATAAGGAAGTAATACCGTATACTTAAAGGGAAAGATATATGTGACGACTAGATAAAGTATTTTACGTAAAACCGCAACAGGAAAAGAGGTTAATTATGGAACAAAGGAAAATAATAACACCAGAACTTACAACACTTCTTCGCAAAAACATCGTGCGTGTTCCGGAAATAATTAAAAAAGAAGCCAGCGGAATTACAATAATTGGAAAGACTATTCACAGCATAATATTTACAACAGATATAGCCATAATAAAAAACACTAACGCAGATTGCGTTATTGCTGTTTACCCTTTTACACCCCATCCTGCTATCACCCAGGCAATTATGACAGTTACAGACATTCCTGTGCTTTGTGGAGTAGGCGGAGGGCTTACCCAAGGGCTTCGCTCTGTTAACATTGCGCTTCATGCGGAATTTCAAGGAGCACTAGGTGTTGTTTTAAACGCTCCAACTCCTCTTGAAACCGTAGCTGCAGTTAAGCACACTGTTGATATACCGGTTATTTTAACAATTGTTTCTGAGCTTACAGATATAAAGGAAAGAATAGACATTGGCGTTGATATATTTAATGTAAGCGGTGGTCCTAATACTGTTAAAATTGTAAAAAAAATAAGGCAGGAATATCCGGATTTTCCAATTATAGCAACAGGCGGAAACACAGAGGATTCAATAAGAGAAACAATTGAAGCCGGCGCAAACGCAATAACATATACTCCCCCGTCTAACGGCGAACTTTTTAAAGTTAAAATGGAGCATTACCGCCAGCAGGAAATTGAAAAACACACTAATTAAGGAGGGGATTTTATGAACGATATAAAGGGTTCTATAGCTTCTCTTGCAAAAAATGTTATGGGAACATCTCAAGGTATTATGCAAAGCGCAAAGCTTAATTTACTTCGAGCTAACGAAGAAGAAAAAATTAAAGCAGTTTACATTGAAATAGGAAAAAAAGTTCATGAAATATATTCCTATGGCGGAGAAGTTGGTCCGTTTTTCACTGAAAAATATAATGAGATAATATCAATCGAACGTAAAATTAAAGAATTAAACGATAAAATAGAAGTGCAAAAAAAGTCTAAAGAAATTTACCACACCGAATCTATTCCGGCAGAAAGAATTGTTTCTGAAATAAAGGAAGAGCCAGAGCTAAAGGAAAATGAGAGCGATAAAACGGTTGCAGTTTCAGAAAAATACGCAGAAATGCCTAAAAAGGTTTGCTCTATATGCAAATCTCAAAATGATGTAAATGAAAAATTTTGTTTAGGATGCGGAAGAATGCTTTAAAAGAAAAGATAGCATATCTTTTCTTTTCACTAAAATTAGCACTCAACCCCCTTGATGGCTAACAAACAATGTGTTATAATAAAAACAGTCTAATATCTTACATACATGGTTATAATATTTAAGAGCCTGTTCAAAGTCTCCATTTCAGTGTCTTTTCGGCAAATTTTCTTAATTGCTGCGTCAGCGGCAAACGCCCATACTTATCGTAGTATGAACGTTCGCCTCTTCCTTGCAATTAAAAAAATTTGCTCGAAAATCCACTAAAAGCGAGACTTTGAACAGGCTCTAAGGGAGGATTTATTATGATTTGCGAGAAATGCTTAAACGAATTTGCTAACGTTCATTTACAGCAAATTGTAAACGGTGAGAAAACCGAAATGCATTTATGCTCTAAATGTGCTGCAACTTTAGGAATAATTTATGACGATTCACTTTCGTTTGATGACTTTTTTCAAAGCTTTGTGGATTCATTTTTGACACAGCAAAACGAAGCAATAAACTTAACAGACGAAAAACAGTTGCTTATATGCCAGTCATGCGGATTGACATATCCGAAGTTTAAATCTACTGGACGTTTTGGCTGCGCCAGTTGCTACGATACATTTTCCCAGGATCTTACCGCTATTTTGTCAAGCATACAAGCCGGGAGCGTTCATAAAGGAAAATTCCCGTCTAAATACGGCAAAGAAATTATAAAAGAAAGAGAAATAGACGAGCTTAAAAAGCAGCTTTCTCAAGCAGTTGAAAAAGAAGAATATGAAGAAGCAGTAAAATTACGGGACAAAATTAAAAATTTGTCTGCCGGAGAGTAAGGGGGAGAATTTATGGAAAAATGGTATAACAATCATGTTATTGATACTTTGCCGATAATTTCATCAAGGATTCGCCTTGCAAGAAATCTTTCAAGTTACGCTTTTCCGTTGTTAATAAAAGAAAGCGACGCTAAAGCAATGATGGAACAAGCGGCAAACGCTCTTTATAACTGTCCGCTTCCCAGCGAGAAAAATTTTCAATTTATTATTTTAAGTAATATAAGTGAGATTGATAAAAGAGTTTTATTTGAACAGCATAATATAAGTCATGAAATGCTTAAAAGCGATAAAATTTGTGGGCTTCTAAAACATGATAATGAAAGCTTAAATATTATGCTAAATGAAGAGGATCATATTCGCATTCAGTCAATTGCTCCCTCTGACGAAATTGAAACAGCATGGAATCAAGCGGACGCCATTGACAATGTTTTTGAACAAACATTAGATTATGCTTTTAAAAAGCAGCTTGGTTATTTAACCGCCTGCCCAACAAACACAGGCACAGGGCTGAGAGCTTCGTTTATGGTGCATGTGCCCATGCTAGAAAAATCAGGTCAGCTTAAAAATATTGTACCGGCTTTATCAAAGTTTGGCATGACGGTACGGGGGCTTTATGGTGAAGGCACAGAGCCTTTAGGAAGCATTTATCAAATATCAAACCAGTTAACCCTCGGAAAGTCGGAGCAGGAAATTATAGAAGCCCTAAAAAACGTTACACAACAAATTATTGACAGCGAAAACTCACTGCTTTATAAAACAATTAAAAATGACAGAATAGCCTTTGAGGACGGCATTTACCGCTCCCTAGGCGTTTTGGCAAATTGCCGCAAAATTTCTGCAAAAGAGGCTATGACGCTTCTTTCAAATGTAAGAATCGGCTATCAAACAGGTATATTAACACTTAGAAAGCCAAAAGATACAATTTATAAAATTATGATGAACATTCAGCCTGGTAACTTGTCTATGCCGTCTGGAATATGGCTTTCAGAGCTGGACAGAGACATTGAAAGGGCAACCTATTTACGCAGTGTTTTTAATTTAATTTCAATTTAATTTTAATTACAAAGGAGGCTACATAAATGCAAGGTAAATTTACTGAAAAAGCAAAAGCTGTTATAACAAACAGTCAACAATTCGCCCAGCAACTTGGTCAAAACTATGTGGGAACCGAGCATTTACTGTTAGGGCTTATGAGCGTCTTTGAAAGCGTTTCGGCCCAGGCTCTTGAAGCCCAAGGTATAACAATTCAGCAAGTGGAAGATAAAATAACTGAAATATCAAGTTCAACAAACTTAGTTAACGGCGGAGTTAAGGACTTTACGCCAAGGTCTAAAAGAATACTTGAACTAAGCCTTTCCGTGGCGATGTCCATGGGGGCAGGTTATATCGGAACAGAGCATCTGCTTCTTGCTCTTTTAAGAGAAAATGACTGTATTGCCGTTAGAATTTTACTTTCTCTCGGAGTAAATGTTCAAAAGCTTTATGATGAAGTTATGCAAATATTAGGGGAAGGAGAAAAACAGCCTAATATGGCACCAATGGGTAAAAAAGCCACAACAACAGGCGGACAAAAAACTCAAACTCCAACTTTAGACAAATTCAGCCGAGATTTTACACAGCTTGCCAACGAAGAAAAGTTCGACCCTATTATTGGGCGTGAAAAAGAAATTGAGCGTGTAATTCAAATTTTAAGCAGGCGCACTAAAAACAACCCATGCCTTGTGGGTGACCCTGGCGTTGGTAAAACTGCAATTGCAGAGGGGCTTGCACAAAAAATTGTAGAAGGTAACGTTCCTGTTACACTTAAAGATAAGCGAATAGTATCTCTTGATCTTTCCTCAATGGTTGCCGGCAGTAAATATAGAGGTGAATTTGAGGAGCGTATTAAAAAAGTTCTAGCGGAAGTAAGATCTGCAACAAACGTAATTTTATTTATTGACGAGCTTCATACAATAATTGGCGCAGGAGCGGCGGAAGGCGCAATTGATGCCTCTAACATACTAAAACCATCTCTAGCAAGGGGAGAATTGCAGGTTATTGGCGCAACAACTCTTGACGAGTACCGCAAGCATATTGAAAAAGATGCTGCTCTTGAAAGACGTTTCCAGCCGGTAAAAGTGGAAGAACCTCAAGAAGATGAAGCAGTTGAAATGCTTAAAGGGCTTAGAGATAAATACGAGGCCCACCACGGCGTTAAAATTACTGATGATGCTATAGTAGCTTCTGTTAAGCTTTCCAATAGATTTATTACCGACAGATTTTTGCCGGATAAAGCCATAGACTTAATAGACGAAGCGGCTTCAAAAGTAAGGCTTAGAACATTTACAGAGCCGCCGGATATAAAGGATTTGGAACAGCAGCTTGCGGACTTGGAAAAAGAAAAAGAAGAGGCTGTTAAAACAGAAGCCTTTGAAAAAGCAGGGCAAATTAAAGCAAAACAAACAGAATTGCAAGAACAGCTTAAAAAAGCTAAAACAAACTGGGAAAATGCAAATACAAAAGCAGAACAAGTTGTTACTGAAGAAGAAATCGCCCTTGTTCTTTCCGGCTGGACTGGTATTCCAGTTACAAGGCTTAAAGAAGAAGAAATGGCACGGCTTATTAATATGGAAGCGGAGCTTCACAAACGTGTTATAGGGCAAAACGAAGCTGTTACCAGCGTATCAAAGGCAATTCGCCGTGGGCGTGTTGGGCTTAAAAACCCAAGAAGACCAATTGGCTCTTTCCTGTTTTTAGGGCCAACAGGCGTTGGTAAAACAGAGCTTTGCAAAGCTCTTGCAGAGGTGCTTTTTGGCAACGAGGATTCTATTTTAAGGCTTGATATGAGCGAATATATGGAAAAACACAGCGTTTCAAAGCTTATAGGCTCTCCACCGGGTTATGTAGGTTATGACGAGGGCGGGCATTTTTCAGAAAAGGTTCGCAGAAAGCCTTATTCTGTAATACTTCTTGACGAAATTGAAAAGGCCCACCCAGATGTTTTTAACATTTTATTACAGGTTCTTGACGACGGACATATTACAGATGCTCAGGGCAGACGGGTTGACTTTAAAAACGCCGTTATTATAATGACGTCTAATGCTGGGGCAAGAGCAATAATTTCCCCTAAAAAGCTTGGTTTTATGAACAAAGAAGACGAGCAAAAGACTTATGAAAACATGAAAAAATCCGTTATGGAAGAAGTTAAAAACATTTTTAGACCGGAATTTTTAAACAGAATTGACGACATTGTAGTGTTCCATACCCTTGACAAAGAAAGCGTTAAAGATATAGTTAAACTAATGCTTAAAGAAGTCTCTGACAGGCTTAAAACAAACCTTTCAATTAATTTTACATCAACCGACGGCTTAATAGAATATATCGCAGAAGAGGGCTTCGACCAGACTTATGGTGCAAGACCTTTGCGCAGAGCTATTCAAACAAAAATTGAAGATGCATTGGCAGACGATATTTTAAGCGGTGTAGCAAAATCCGGAGCACGTATAACGGGGGATGTTGTTGATGGAAAAGTCGTATTTAAAGCTGAAAAAACGGTTTAAAGCTTTATGTTTGGTATTGTTTGTGTTTGTATTAATATTTGGATTTGTCATTTATAACTGTTATGACTATTTAGTGTTTAAAACCCTTATAGCACGGGGATACATTTATACAGACTCTTTAAATAAGCTTTACCTAAATGAGCTTGGGGAAGATAATTTCAATCCAGATTCAAATTCTTACGGTAAGGATTTTGACAAGGCTGTTATATCTGTATTTACAAAACGTCTTAGCGCAATAAAGGAAGACAGATACACCTATTTGTATACGCCGAAGCAATACATTTATACAAAGGAATATGAAAAAAAGGATGCTCTTTTGTCAGGCATAGACGAACTTTCCGACAATACGGTTTTAGTTAACTTTCCGAACTTTTCAAAAGGGACTAAAGACTTTTTGCTAACTAATAAAAAGTCTTTAGCCCCATATGAAAACATTATTATAGATTTAAGGCACAATTACGGCGGTTTACTGGCGGATTGCTATACAATGGCAGATTTGTTTTTAGAAAAGGGAGACGTTATCGGTTATGAAGTAACCAGGGTTGGTTTTTATCCTGCTGAAAAAAAGGCAAAAACAAAGCCGTATTTCAGCTTTAAAAATATAATTATTTTACAAGATGAAAATACGGCTTCCGCCGCCGAAACGTTTATCCTTGCCTTAAAGGGCAATTTAGATAACGTAACGACAATCGGTGCAAAGACTTATGGAAAAGGCATTGGGCAGGTAACAATACCGCTAACGGCCGGTTATGCCGTTAAAGCCACTGTCTTGCTTGTAAACGGACCAAACGGAAGTTCCATTCACAATAACGGTATAGAACCCGACATTTTATATGATAAAGATGACATTGTGGATTATGCTTTTAATACTATAGAGAATTAAATATTAATTTTTCTTACCCTTAATTTCAGGAACAGGCTCAACGGTATTTTTCTGCTGCCTGTTCTTTTTATTGCTCTCTGTGCCGTGGGGTTCTTCAATATCCGGCCGGCGCATTCCTTTTTTAGCCATTTCCACACCTCCCTCCATTGTATAAGGTTATGCTATGCATTTCGTAAGATTATATACAAGGAAGAGATTCAATTTAAAGAAAGCGTCACTGGGCCTATCCGTAGGGGACGGCGTCCTCGACGTCCCG
>CAZJGG010000078.1:0-9988 GCA_964545475.1 uncultured Eubacteriales bacterium
TATCAATTGTTAAATCTTTTCTTTTTCCCTATTGACATATCACCAGGTTGCTTTTATATTTAAACTTGTCCCAATAAACCCCTTCCTAAACTCCATGCCTCCGTCTTTGCTGCAAAATTATTTCCGTATTGGTGCGTCAGCGGCTACTAGCACTTCAAAATATCTTGCTAAAAAATCCATTAAAAGCGAGTTCTGAACAGGCTCTTAATAGTGTAACCTTTTAAAATGGATATATCCTAAAATATACCACAAACAAAATCTAAAATCAATTTTTTATTATAGCTGTTTGCAAAGACATAAACAGCAATGTTTTTGCAAATTGCTCTAAGAGCCTGTTCAAAGTCTCGCTTTTAGTTGATTTTCGAGCAAATTTTTTTAGGCAACCGCTAAAGCGGTATCTTATTGCAAGGAAGAGGTGAACGTTCATACTACGATAAGTATGGGCGTTTGCCTCTGACGCAGCAATTAAGGAAATTTGCCGAAAAGACACTAAAATGGAGACTTTGAACAGGCTCTAAATGTTAATACTTGACATTATTCCAAATAAATATTAAAATAAATTGTATAAAATTGGCGATTAATATGACGGGAGTGGGTTGACTATGAAAAAAAGTCTAAAAATGGCTATTTTAATTCCAACAATACTTGTACTGATTATTGGAATTGTTGCAGAGGTTTTTATAATCAGTTCTAACTCTTCAAAAACTGTCACATCTTTGTCTGATGAACTTGTATCTGACATGGTCAGTAATTACGCATATCAATTTAAGTCTATAGCCGAAGGTTCATATGGCGTAACAAGCGCTGTAACAAAAATTATGCAAGGGTTAAAAGAGCAGAATGCCACAAGAGACCAAGTGGTTGAATTGATGCGGGACTGTATTTATACTAACGAATACATTTTTGCAGTTTGGACATGTTGGGAGGCTAATACTTTCGACGGCAAAGACGCTAAATACGCCAACACAGAAGACCATGATGAAACAGGGCGGTTTGCGCAATATGTTTATAAAAAAGGCGATGAAATCGCAGTCGACATTCTTCCTGATTATCGTGACAGTAAATACGATATGATATACGGCAGACCTTTTAGGCTTGGCAGAAGCAGCGTTACAGACCCGTATTGGTTTGATGTGGCTGGTAAAGATGTTTTGATGTATTCAATCATAATGCCTATTACTGATGAGACCAGCGGCAAAGTACTGGGTATAGTGGGTACTGATATTTATATGGCTGATATTAATGAAATTATTAGCGGTGTAAAGGTTATGAGAGATGGGTATCTTACGGTTATAAGCCCAAGTGGGCTAATCGCAACATATCCTGATGAATCTTTTATGCTTAAAAATTATAAAGATGTTTGGCTAAACAATTATTCAGATTATTTTGAAACTGATAAAACTAACACAAACTACATAGACAAAGACCACAAAGACGATAAGGGGCAAAACGTTATATTTTCCTCTGAGGCTATAACAATTGGAGATACATTAGAGGAATGGACGGTTTGCGCAATTATCCCCCAGTCAACGGTTAATGCCCCCGTAAGAAATCTTGTCATTATAACAATAATTGTAGGAATGCTACTTGTATTTGCTGTTGGAATAACTGTTTATTATATTATTAATAGTAAGTTTAAGCCTATTATGATATTAAGAACTGCTGCCAATGAAATTGCTGCTGGCAACTTAAATGTTAACCTTCCAAAAGACAGCCAGGATGAAATTGGCTCACTTACTAGGGCTTTTAACAGAGTTAAATCTAATATTACAGCTCTTACGCTTAGCATTGGAGAAGTGGCGGAGGAATTGGATAACGGAAACACAGATGCAAGAATAAACGAAGATGAATTCAAAGGAGCGTTTAAAGATGCTTCAACCGCTGTTAACGACATTATAAGCAGCAGCGTTAACGAAAATAATATGATGTTAGAAGCTTACGGCGAATTTGGAAAAGGTAACTTTAACGTTGAATTGCGCAAGTTTCCCGGGAAAAAAGCTGTGGCTAACGAAATGTTTGATGAGCTTAAAGAAAATTTGATTAAAGTTAGTACTGATGTATACAAGCTTATAAATGCGGCAGCTAACGGTAATCTTAATGAAAGAGTTGACGTTAAGCTTTATCATGGAGATTGGAGAGTTTTAACAGAGGGGTTAAACAACCTTGTTCAGTCAATAAGTGTTCCAATAGACGAAGCCAACGAAATTTTATCAAAGCTTTCACAAGGGGACTTTAATGTATCAGTAGGCAAGGAATATAAAGGCAGCTTCGCTTCTATGATGGATTCCTTTGAAAATATGGTTGAATCAACCCACTCTTACATAACTGAAATTACTGAAGTACTGGAAGCCTTGTCTGAAGGTGATTTAAGAGTAAATATTACAAGACAATATGTTGGGCAATACAATAATATTAAAGATTCTATAAACCATATTAATGCAACTTTGCGAAGGACAATTGAAGAGATAAGAACATCTGCTGATAGCGTTTTATCTGGAGCAAAACAAATTTCAGAATCTTCAATGGAATTGGCAAACGGAGTAAGTATGCAAGCAAGTTCTATTGAGGAATTAAATGCTTCAGTTATAACAATAAACGAAAAAACAACTATATCCGCAAATAAATCCCATACGGCAAACGAGTATTCTCGGAAGTCAATGCAAAGTGCGCATATAGGCAACGAAGCTATGACGAAAATGCTTAAGTCAATGAACGAAATAAAAGAGACTTCTAATAGTATTTCAAATATTATTAAAGTTATTGACGATATTGCATTTCAAACTAATATATTGGCGCTTAACGCTGCTGTTGAAGCCGCACGGGCAGGTGCTCACGGCAAAGGTTTCGCTGTTGTAGCCGAGGAGGTACGCTCCCTTGCATCAAGAAGCCAAAATGCAGCCCATGATACAACAACTCTTATTGAAGGTGCCATTACTAAAATTAACTATGGAACGGAAACAGCAAAAGTTACAGCGGATTCATTAAACAAAATTGTTGACGATACAAATTCAGTTTCCAATATTATTAACGATATTTACGAATCCACAAAGAGCCAAGCGGAGGAAATTTCTCAAATAACATCAGGAGTTGGGCAAATATCCCAAATTGTGCAAAATAGTTCTTATACGTCTCAGCAATCAGCTGCTACAGCGGAAGAGCTAAACAGTCAGTCAGATCTTTTAGCCCAAATGGTGTCAAGGTTTAAAATATAAATAAAAAGCCGTTAAGAGAAATTCACTTTCTCTTAACGGCTTTTTATTTAGTTCGATAGGGCAATTTTCATCGAACTCGCATTATATTAGGGTATGGTTTTAGTCAACAGACACAAATGCCAACTCGGCATTGTCAGTATACCCATAATGAGCGGTAAATATATATTCCGCCGGAATTTTTGCTAATTTTGAAAGAGTTGTCAGTTGAACCTCATCATCCATATTATAAAATGAGTTAAAAAGCTCGACTTTTCCTTCATTTAGGCTTAAATTATCGCCAACAAACATATATTTATCGTTTATTAAGTAGCTAACAGAACCGGGAGTGTGCCCAGGAGAGGATATACATGAAACCGTCATTCCATATAAATCAATGCTTTGTTCATCGCTTATTGCCTCGTAATCATAGTCGAATTTATTTCTTCTAGCAAGAAAGTTGCGTTTTGTTGTGCCGTCAATCATTTGGACTTCGTCTTTAGGCAAATATATTTTTGCATTTTTAAACAGAGATAATGATGCGGTATGGTCTCTGTCGCTATGGGTAAGGAATACAGCCTTAACATCATCGGGGGAAATTTTAAGGCGTTCCATTTCAGATGCAGTTGCAGAAATGTTAGCTCCGGCATCTACAGCTATGTAACCGTTTTCGCCTTTAATTAAGTATAAATTAGCAAATCCATTATTAACTGCAAATACGTCATCTGTTACTGCGCCTGTCTCAATGGATTTCATTTTTTTCATCTCATTAAATACATTAAAGCCATATGCCGCAATACAAATGATAAATAAAACAACAATACAAGCAGAAATTTTAATAACCTTTTTCATATTTACCTCCTAGAATATAAAGAAGTCTGTTCTATAAAAAAACAGGAATCACGTAAATTATATACGCAATTCCTGTTAAAAAGTTTCATATAGCAACTTTAGAGCTATACTGTTTTACCTAAAGCACCGGGCTCGGGGTTTTCAAAAAGCGGACGCCCGTAGAAAGTAAGAGTTTGAACATTAAACCCTTCTGCAAATTCCGGGTTAACAAGAGATAGCTTTTGACATGCTTCTTTAAAATTTGCTCCCTCGGCAGAGCCAATGTGGCAATCGCTGTCAGACATATGTATTTGAGGGTCTTTTTGCACGTATATATCAAATAAGGTAATTTTTTTATCCGGCGATATTTTTTTGGATTTGTTGCATGTACCTTTAAAATTGCCTCCTTGGCTTATTTCAAGGGTTACGCATAGTATATCTCCAAATACCGTTCCATCCTCTGTTATAACAAGCTTGCCTGTAGCGGATATATTGCCTTCTACACGTCCTTTTACTGTGCAGTTAGAACAAACAATATCACCCTCTACAGTACCAGACGAATCTACACAAACATCAGCATCAATATCAATATTACTCCTAACAATTCCTCTGATGATAATACCACAGCTGCCGCTTAACAACGAAGCATCCAAAACCATTCCATGCTCTATTATTGTATCATTGCAAAAGAGCACTTCATCTCTTGTTCCTTTAAAAATACCCATATTTACCTCCTGTTTAACCGCTGATACGTCTCTCAAATAACAATTAATCAGCGCTTAATAATGTAAATTAATATCAATACCGAAATTATATGCTGGGATATTTTTAAATATGCTTGGAATGTGACTTTTTTATTGGAACTACTTGTGGTCATAAGGATACAGCATTTAAGGGGTTAATGAATTTCTCCCCATGACTATTGTATTATAGAACTTGCCGTCAGATAAAATTCTATCATTTATCAAAACGCCCTCTTCTTCAAAGCCTAAGCTTTTGTAAAGCCCAATAGCCTTTTCATTAGTTTCAAGGACACTTAAGCATATTTTTTTAATCCCTGTATTTTCAGCCCATTCAATAGAACGGCTTAATAGATTTCGCCCTATGCCAAAACCCCAAAATTCCATTAACACGCAAATGCCCAATTCAACTTTGTGAGAAAATCGTTTTAGCTCGTTCCCTTGGCATCTTGAAAAACCAGCAATTTTTCCGTTAACTTCGGCTACAAGAAATAAATTTTTGTTCTCCGCAATATCCGAGTTTATTAATGCTTTAAAACCCTCTTCATCAATAAAGGCTTCCCCCGGTTCTCTGTCCAAAAATTCAGTTTCACCGTCAATTCTAAGCCTTACTTCGGATAACTCTTTGGAATCGGATATTTCTGCACATCTTATAATATAATCTACACCCTTAACTATATAATTTTTACAATCTATTTTCATAAAAACCTCCCAGTATTTTTGAAATATGCTATATATCACATCTTATCACACCTCAAGTTTTGTTGCAATTCCTGTTGTTATATGTATATTTATATGATAAAATAAGTTTGAACAAAAAATAACGAAAGAAAAGATGTTTTGAATGGACAGTATTATATTTAAAAACGGAATAGTAATAGACCCATTTAATGGAATTTGCAAAAAGCTTGATGTTTTTGTGGCTAACGGCATTATTGAAGATGTTCGTGAAAGCATAATATGCGAGGGGGCTAAAATAATAGACGCCACAGGTATGTGGGTTGTTCCCGGGCTTATTGACATGCATGTGCATTTAAGAGAACCGGGTTTTACGCAAAAAGAAACAATAGAAACCGGAACATACAGTGCGGCGGCAGGTGGCTTTACAACTATTTGTGCTATGCCAAACACAAACCCAGCTACAGACAATGCTGAAACTGTAACTTTTGTTAAAGAAAAAGCTTTAAAAGAAGGGATTGTTAACGTTCTTCCCGTTGGTGCAATAACTGAAGAGCAAAAGGGAGAAATACTTACTGATTTTGTATCATTAAAAAATGCTGGCGTCTGCGCTTATTCGGAGGATGGTAAAACCGTTGAAAACTCCGAACTTATGAAGCAGGCGCTTATTAACGCAAAAGTGGCTTGCCTTCCTGTGCTTTCTCATTGTGAGGAAGAGGTTGAAATTATTGAAAGAGACATAAACCTTTGGAAACAAACCGGCGGAAGATTGCATATTTGCCACGTCAGCACAAAAAAAGGGGTTGAGTTAATAACAAAAGAAAAAAACGAATTTTTAACTGCTGAAGCTTGCCCTCATCATTTTGCCCTTACAAAAAATTCTTTTGACGGCAAAGACACAAATTATAAAATGAGCCCTCCTTTAAGGGAACAGGAAGATTTAGAAGCAATTATATGGGCAATTAAAAATAATATTATTGAAGTTATTGCCACAGATCATGCCCCCCACACATATGAGGACAAAAATACCGAATATGAAAAAGCGGCAAACGGAATAATAGGGTTAGAAACGGCTGTTCCTATAGCAATAACAGAACTTGTTAGAAAAAATGTTTTAACACCTTACAGCCTTATTGAAAAATTAACTAAAGCTCCTGCTGAAATTTTGCGTATAAATAAAGGGCATTTGTCTAAAGGGGCTTGCGCTGATATAACCGTAATTGACCCGGAGGAACAGTATGTTATTGACGTTGATTCCTTTAAGTCAAAAAGCAGAAATTGCCCTTTTGGTGGAAGAAAAGTTTACGGCAGAGTGAAATACACTGTAGTTTCTGGGAGGATTGTTTATGATAACAGATACATTAATAGACAAAATTTTAGAGCTTAATAACCCAACAGTTGCAGGGCTTGACCCTAATATGTCCTTCGTTCCGGCGTTTATTAAAAATGAGACCTTTGAAAAATACGGGCAAACGCTGAAAGGCGCGGCAGAAGCTTTTTTAACCTTTAATAAAATGATTATTGACCAAATTTATGATATTGTGCCTTGTGTTAAGCCTCAGGTTGCTATGTATGAGCAATACGGCGCAGAGGGTATGCAAGCTTATATTGATACAATTGCTTACGCAAAGGAAAAAGGGCTTGTAGTAATTGGTGATATTAAGCGAGGAGATATTGCTTCAACAGCGGAGGCTTATTCAAACGGGCATATCGGCGAAGTTACTGTAGGAGAGGGTAGAATTTCTCCTTATAAAGAAGACTTTATTACCATAAACCCCTATCTTGGTTTTGATTCTGTTGAGCCTTACATTTCTAACTGTGAGAGGTTTGAAAAAGGACTGTTTATTTTAGTAAAAACATCAAACCCTAACAGCGGTGAAATCCAAGACCTTGTTTGCGGCGGCGAAAAAATTTATGAGCATGTGGGCAAACTAGTTTCAAAATGGGGAGAAGGGCTTATAGGCAAGCATGGCTACAGTGCTTTAGGCGCAGTTGTAGGGGCGACGCACCCTGGGGATGCGGAAGCCTTACGTAAACAAATGCCTCACACATTTTTCCTTGTGCCGGGATACGGCGCACAGGGGGGCACTGCCCAAGACTTGAAAGTATGCTTTACAAAAGGGCTTGGGGCAATTGTAAACAGTTCCCGAGGAATTATTGGGGCATACAAACTTGATAAATATAAACAAAATTTCAGCGAAAAGGAATTTGCACATGCCGCAAGGCAAGCTTGCCTTGATATGAAGCAGGATTTGCAAATTTGCATGGGGTAGATATGAAAACAGTTATAAATTCTAAAATAATAAGTAACGTGCAAATTGCGCCGGATATTTTTTCCATGCGGCTTTATGCGCCGGAAATTGTGGCAAATGCCATACCGGGGCAGTTTGTGCAGTTATATATTAACGACGGGGCAATGCTTTTGCCACGCCCAATAAGCATTTGCGACTGCGAAGAGCATATTGGCGTTTTACGGATTGTGTATCAGGTTGTAGGCAAAGGGACGGATTGGCTCTCTAAGCTTAATAAAAACGACATGGTTAAAATAATGGGTCCTTTAGGCAACGGCTTTACTATAGATGAAAGCAAAGAAAAGCTTGTTGTTGGCGGTGGAATTGGGCTTCCCCCTCTTTTGTACTTATGCCGGAAGATATTAAAGGATACGCCGGATTGCAAAATAAACGTTTTTGCAGGGTTTCGCTCTAATCCAATATTAATTGATGAGTTTAAGGCATTGTGCGTTGGCATTAACGTTGCCACTGATGATGGTTCTTATGGATTTAAAGGCAATGTTGTAAAGCTCTTGGAAAAAAAGGATGCTTCTGCCAAGCAAATGTTATGCTGCGGCCCTTATATAATGCTTAAAAACGCTTATATATTTGCAGAAAATAAAAATATTTCTTGCCAAGTTTCTATGGAGGAAAAAATGGCGTGCGGCGTTGGAGCGTGCCTTGGTTGCGTTGTAAAATTGGCAGACGGTACAAGCCCTGACGGCTTTGTACATAAACGTGTATGCCATGACGGCCCTGTTTTCAACGGAAGCGAGGTGTTATGGAATGAGTAAAACAGAAGTTATAATCGCCGGAGTTAAATTTAAAAATCCTGTAATAACCGCTTCCGGTACTTTTGGATATGGAAAAGAATATTCAGAATTTATAGATTTGTCAAAGCTTGGTGGAGTTACTACAAAAGGAGTTTCTAATGTTCCATGGCATGGAAACGATACGCCAAGAATCGCCGAAACACATGGAGGCATGTTAAATTCCATAGGGCTGCAAAACAACGGCGTAAAGGAATTTATTGAAACAGCTATACCGTTTTTAAGAAAATATAAAACAAACATTATTGTAAATATTTGCGGTCATACAACGGAGGAGTACGTTGAAGTGGCGAAGGCCTTAAGCACAGAGGACGTTGATATGCTGGAGCTTAACATATCCTGCCCAAACGTAAGCCAGGGGGGCATTGCTTTTGGTCAGGACGAAAGGCTTATTCACGAGGTTGTATCCGAGGTTAAAAAAGCCAGCAAACATCCATTGATTGTAAAATTAAGTCCAAATGTTACAGACATAGGGTCTGTTGCCAAATGCGCCGAAAACGCCGGGGCAGATGTTATTTCCCTTATAAATACATTAATAGGCATGAAAATAGATATAAAAACCAGAAAACCAATGCTTAAAAATAAAATCGGCGGTCTCTCCGGTCCATGTATAAAGCCGATTGCCGTTAGAATGGTTTATCAAGCGGCAAAAGCTGTAAACATACCTGTTATTGGCATGGGAGGTATTATGAATACCGAGGACGCATTGGAATTTTTAATGGCAGGTGCAACATGCGTTGCCGTGGGCACGGCAAACTTTACTAACCCCTACGCAACTGTTGAAATTATTGACGGCATTAACAAATTTATGAATGACAACAAAATTAAAGATATAAATGAAATAATAAAAATTATTGATTGAGGTGTTTTAAATGGACAAGCAAAGAGCAGAACAAATTTTAACAGAATCTGAAGCGCTTTTAAACGGGCACTTTATTTTAACATCTGGCAAACACAGCGACAGATATATGCAATGCGCAAAAGTACTGCAATACCCTAAATTTGCAAGTGAGCTTGCAAAAAGCCTTGTAGACGAATTTAAAAACGACGGTATAGAAGTAGTTATTGCGCCGGCAACTGGTGGCATAATAATTTCATATGAAATAGCTTCTCAGCTTGGCTGCAAAAACTTATTTGCAGAGAGAGAAGACGGCAAAATGACTTTGCGCCGGGGTTTTGAAATTAAAAAAGGGGCAAAGGTTTTAGTAACGGAGGACGTTGTTACAACAGGCGGAACAGTTTTTGAAGTAATAGACCTTGTTAAAGAAGCAGGTGGCGAAGTTGCCGGGGTTGCAGTTTTTGTGGATAGAAGTTTGGGCAAAGTTGATTTCGGCGTAAAAACCCGTTCTGCATATCAAGCGGAAATTACAGCTTATGAGCCTGGGGAATGCCCTCTTTGCAAAGAAGGCAAAACAGAAGCGGTTAAACCCGGAAGCAGAAGTCTTAAATAA
>CAZJGG010000079.1:0-9967 GCA_964545475.1 uncultured Eubacteriales bacterium
AGCCGAAGAAATGGTCAGTAAAATATTTAAAGCAGATGAATAAATGAGCCTTTTTAAATGAATCTTAGCGAAACAAAAAGCTGTCAAAATTAACTTTTGACAGCTTTTTGTAAATAGTGCTTGTGAGCCAATAAAGCTAATAGAGATTATTGTTGTAAGTTCTTATATGCAATTGCATCCAATTGAAATAAAAGCCCTTCTTCTCCCCCACGATGAGCAAACTCTGTTTGTATGGATTTTCTTACAGGATATTTTCCATTAAATTTTTCCTTAATTATTTTTTCCATAATAGGTATATTCCAGACATCCCTAAACAGCGCATCCATCTGAACAACAGATTCCAAATCTAAACCGACAATTTGTAATCTCGCAATTAAATCATCAAATGCTCCATTTATCTGGTTTTCTATAGACTGCCCAACATTACCCACACAGTAACCAACAAATACAAGATTTCCAGCTTCAATAACGCTTGAATGTGCCCATTCTTCGTTCACATCATGACGAATGATTTCACCCATAGAAAAAGCCCCCCAATATACTTTTTTGTAATAAAAAATGCCAAACTCACGTTTGACAGCTTTTATAAATAAAAGCGCAAGACGGGATTCGAACCCGCGACCCTCGCCTTGGCAAGGCGATGCTCTACCACTGAGCCACTTGCGCATTGTTTTGCAATTGGTATGAAAAGGATTATACATAAACTCGCTTAAATTGTCAAGGATTTTTATTGCATTTGGGAAAAAAACATGATAACATTTGATTTGCAAAGTAATAAATGATTAATTTCGGGGGTTTTTTATGGATTGCTCAAAGGAATTTAACGAATTTTCAAATATTATTGACACGCTTTTAGGGGAAAACGGCTGCCCTTGGGACAAAGCGCAAAATGAAAAAACCCTTACAAGGCACTTAATGGAAGAATGTTATGAAGCTATAGATGCCGCTAATAACGAAAACTCCGTCGGTCTTTGCGAAGAAATTGGCGATGTGCTTTTAATGGTATTAATGTATTCAAAAATTGCCGAAAATAACGATAAATTCAATTTACGTGATGTAATTAACGGAATAAGCCAAAAAATCGTTTTACGGCATCCTCATATATTTGACGATGTTAAGACTATTGATAGCCAAACTGTTATTGATAACTGGGATTTAATAAAAAACAAAGAAAAAGGCTATAATAACAACACAGAAGCTTTAAGAAGCATTCCCAAAGCAATGCCAGCTTTATTAAAAGCCGAAAAAGTCTTAAATAAAGCCAAAAAAACTGGGCTTTATGACTTTGAATCTTTAGATGAAAACAAAAAGGAAATAATTGAATTGTTAAGTAAAATTGACGCCGAAAATATTGACAAAACTGAAATAAACGCCATTATTGGGCAATTACTTTTCAGAATTATTACATTTTCAATAAAATTTAAAGTAAATCCCGAATTTTCCTTGACAAATGCTGTAGAACAGTTTATAAATAGATTTGAGCGCAAGGAGCTAATACAGCAAGAATACAAGCAAAATTGAAAAGAGATATTATATCTTTTATTATTATTAAGGAGGAAGTTCAATGAACAAAAACGAGCTTATCACTCAAATGGCAGCAAAAGCAGAAATGAGCAAAAAAGATACTGAGAAAGTATTGAAAGCATTTGAAGATGTAGTTACGCAAGAGCTTGTAAACGGCGGGAAGGTACAACTAGTAGGATTTGGTACATTTGATGTTGCGGACAGAGCCGCAAGAGAAGGCAGAAACCCGCAAACAGGCGATGCAATGCCTATTCCTGCTTCTAGAGCTCCAAGATTTAAAGTTGGTAAAGCTTTAAAAGATGCTGTAAACAGCAAATAATTATGCGACTTGATAAATTTCTAAAAGTTTCTAGAATAATAAAAAGGCGCACTGTGGCGAACGAAGCTTGTGATGCAGGGCGCGTTAATATTAACGATAAGATTGCGAAAGCATCGGTTGATGTTAGTGTCGGCGATATTATAGAGATCAGGTTCGGAAGCAACACTACTAAAATTGAAGTTTTAAACATTAAAGAGACAACTAAAAAAGACGAAGCTGCACTAATGTACCGCAGTCTATAAGAGCCTGTTCAAAGTCTCGCTTTTAGTGGATTTTCGAGCAAATTTTTTTGATTACAAGGCAGAGTCGAACGTTCATACTACCATAAGTATGGGCGTTTGCCTCTGAGGTAACAATTAAAAAAATTTGCCGAAAAGACACTTAAATGGAGAATTTGAACAGGCTCTAACACAAAGGGCTGTAGCAAATGAATTTTGCTACAGCCCTGTATTTTATACATTTCTTTAGGTATAGCGGAGGGGTTTGGCGTGATATTAATAAAAAAAGCACTGCGCTCCATGTTAGTCAATAAAAAAGCATATTTCGCCTGTATATTGCTTATTGTTGTTGGGGTTATGCTTTTTGTGTCTATGCAGGCGGCGTCTGAAAAGTTGACGGTTTCAAAAGATGATTATTACTCCGAATACCGCCTGGCAGATGTTTTCGGCAGCGCAAAGGCAATCCCCCATCATGCTTATTACGATTTTATGAAAATTGACGGAATATCAGACGTTAATTTAAGGCTTGTTACAGAAGGCAGGGTTTCAATACCCGGTAACGACAAGCAAATAACAATGAGGCTGGTTTCCCTAAACTTAAATGACGAAAACCCTATTAACGGCGTTATGGTTAAAGGCGGAAATTTGGAAAACAGCAACGATATTATGGTTTCTCCGAGTTTTTTGCAAGTTCACGGTTATTCCATAGGCGATAGCTTTGATATGATAATAAACGGCAAAATTATAACCTTTGACATAACCGCAACTGCTGAAAGCCCTGAATACGTTTATATAGTTAAAGAGGCGACAGATATTTTGCCGGACCCTGAAACCTTTTCTATTGGTTACATGTCTGTTGAAAACATGCAAACTTTATTAAACAAGCAGGGTGCTTACAACGATGTCTGTTTTATGTTAAATCAAGGTTATACATTTGACGACGTTAAAATACAAATTGAAGATATACTTAACAATTACGGCTCTACATCTCTGTATCCGCAAAAGGATTTGGTAAGCTTCTCTATTCTTGATATGGAGCTTGTAGCAATTAGTTCCATGTCCGTATCTACAACTTTAGCATTTGTATCTCTTGCAATGATAGTGCTTTATTTAATGCTAAAAAGAGTTATTGAAATGGACAGAGCGCAAATTGGTATGATGAAAGCCTTTGGTTATTCTAACGCCAAAATTGTGATTCATTATATGTTTTTCGGGATAATTATTGGGGCGGTTGGTGGGTTAATAGGTGCTGTAACGGGGTTTTTCATTGCCGGTGTTTTAGGTGATGTTTATAACGAATATTTCATGCTTCCCTCAAGCCCGGTAGACGTTACTTACGTATATATGATTCAAGGGTTTTCCATAGCGGTTTTAGGCGGTATGACGGGGGCTTTTATGGGAGCAAAAAGCGTAATAAAGCTTTTGCCGGCAGAATCTATGCGCCCGGTCGCCCCTAAAATATATAAATTTGACATTATAAAAGCCCTCCCCCCATTAAAGTTCATACTCAATTCCGGTGGGAATATGGCTGTAAGAAGCATTATAAGAAGCCCTGTGCGTTCCATGCTGGTTGTTGTAGGCATTATGTTTTCTTTTGGAATGCTTGCGTTTATGGGTTCTTATAATGATTTAATGGATTCGCTTTTAATGAATCAATTTACAAAGATACAATTATATGATTCAAAAATTGTATTAAAAAACCCAGTAAATATGGATGAAGCAACAGAGACTGTTATAAGGGCTGACGGCGTTTACTTAACTGAACCACTACTTGAACTGCCTGTTGTATTGCATCACGACTACATAAGAGAAGGCGTGGTGATTACTGGGATTGCAGAAAATTCTGACCTTTATAAAATTTATGACAATGAATTAAGAGAAACCGTTTCTCCGCCAAAAGGCGGAATACTCCTTTCCAGCAGTATTTCTGATAAGCTTAATGCTTCTGCAGGAGATGTTCTGCTTGTGGAGTCCAATGTTTCTGAAGAAAAAATACCGATATTGGTAACAGGTGTTGTTACCCAAAATTTAGGAGCAAACTGTTATATGGAATTAACCAGTTTGCAAAATATGTTTAGCATAGGAAGCACCGTATCGTCTATAATTGTTAAAACAGATAATTCAGAGTATTTAAGCCAATGGCTTTTCGATGCTGAAAATGTTACGCTTGTTGATGATAAGCAAAAAAATATGCAGAAATATAATGATTTTTTTGCTATGTATGATTCAGTTATTTATATGTTAATTGGTGTTGCAATTGTTGTGGCTTTTGCTATAATTTATAATACAACAACAATTTCACTTTCCGAAAGGAAACGGGAATATGCCACATTAAGGGTTTTAGGTATGCAAATTCCCCAAGTTGCAGCAATAATAAGCTTTGAATACTGGCTTTTGTGTATTGCAGGCGTTTTGGCAGGAATCCCCTTTACAATGCTATTAAAGCATACTATAGCAATAGCTTTTGAAACAGATTTTTTTACATTTCCACCATATACGCCATTTTCGGCATATTTACTTGCGGCAGCAGGATGTGCTTTAGCTGTTTTATTTTCAAACAGGTCTACGGTAAAAAATATTAAGCTCTTTGATATGGTTGAGGTTTTAAAGGAGAGGGAATAAATGAAAAAAATTGCAAAAATTAGTATATTTATAATAATTGCTATAGCTTTAGTGTTTGGTGTTATTTATTACTTAAATATGCCTTTGGCCATTGAAACCGTTAAAATCACCTCGCAGGATGTTATGCTTTATTTTACCGAGCAAGGTTTTGTTAAAAATTCGGACAAAATGAACGTTTATGCCCCTGTTGCTGATAAAGTGCTTTCTGTTGAAACAGAGCTTAATAAAAGCGTTAAGGCAGGAGACGTTATTTGCGTTATAGACGACACTTCTTTGCAATATGAAAAGATTCGGCTTGGTACTGAAATAAGCGGATATAAAGCTCAAATTTCCAATATTGCCTTAGAAGAAAAAAAACAAAAAGACTCAATGGAGTTTGATATTAAGTCTTTAAAAAGCGAATATAACGCTTTAAATGCGCAGCAAAGCACTGAAACAATTTCAAAAGATGAGCAGTTAAGGCTTCAAAACATAATAATAGAGCAAAACAAAAACGATTATGCCCTTGCAGAAGATAATCTTAAAAAATTTGCTTATTTAAAGGAAAACGGGCTTATTAGCGATAAAGAGTATAACGATATTAAAAACGCAGAGGAAGAAGCAAAAAGTAGGCTTTCCCAAAGCGTTCAGCAGCTTTCTGTTATTGAAACAGGAGGAGCTGTAAACGACAATAAATATTACGAGGAAATGAAAGCTTCCCTTGGAGAAAAAATCAAGGGCATGGAATCGGCAATGGCTAAAAGCTATACAGCTGGGCAAAACGCTTATTATAAAGCACTAATCTCAAGCTCTGAAGCAGAAATAGAGTTAATTAATAAGAAAATTGAAGATTGTATTGTAAAAGCTCCTGTAGACGGCATAATTACTGGGCTAAATGCAAAAAATGCTAATATAACAAACACCCAAGAACCTGTAGCCACAATTTCCGGAAAAAGCTTAAATGAAATAGAAACGTTTATTTCAACATCATACCGTGACGACATTAATTTAGGAGATAACGTAATAATTACGGCGAAACGCCAAAAAGGTGACGTTGATTTTGACGGCGTTATAACTTTTATTGACAGCGAAGCTGTTGTTAAAGTTTCCCCCCTTGGCGTTGAAGAACGGAAGGTAAAAGTTATAGTATCTGTTAATTCTAATGCTCCTGTAACCTTAGACTCCGGCTTTGACGTTTCTATAAAATTTATTACATTATTTGAAAAAGGTAAAATTTCCGCTCCAAAAACGGCTGTTTTCAAAAATACAGAAACAAATTCCGATAATGTATGGGTTGTTAATGACGGAAAAGCAGAGTTGCGGCAAGTCGAACTCGGAACTGAACTCCGCACTGGATTTATTGTAAATAATGGGCTTGAAGATGGAAGCGTTGTAATTAAAGATGCCAACGACAAAGCGATAAAAGAAGGTGTGCGGATTAATGGTAAATAAACTTGAAAATAAATTTGCAGTACAGTCAATTATCGAGGCAGCTGTAAGAGTTTACGGCGAACTGGGGCTAGCAAATACTACTCCAGATAAAATATGCGAAAAGGCCGGCATCTCAAAAGGAACTCTTGTACACTATTTTAACAGCAAAACAGGTTTGTTTCTTGCCTGTTTTGATTACTCAACAGCTTTTTTTATGGAAAAGCTTGAAAAGGAAAACATAAGCCTAGAAACTGATATATTTAAACGGCTCAAACGGTTTATTGAGTTTAAGCTTGACTTAATCCAGCAAAACACCAGCATTGTTAATATTATTGAAGAGGTTAGGCACATATCAGTTCAGCCGGGGAATGAAAATAGTGAAATTAAAAAGCATTATGAAGAATTTAGCCATAAATGTGATAAAATTATGCTATTAAACCTAAACGCAAAGCATGTAAAAGATAATTTAAGCTCAGATAAGTCGTTTAAATGCATTTACGACATAACAAAGCTTTATACATCATATATTATTGAATCTCACTCTTACGACTTTAAAACATTTGAGATAAGAGGAGAAATACTTGACATGCTTGATTATTTTAAAGACGGCATTTATAAAAAGCAATAAACGGGTTGTCGAGGACGGCAACCCCTACATACCACAACTGAAACAAACGTGATGGAACTTAAATTTTACTTGAACATAAGCCCTGATATAATGTATAATAATACTTATTAATTTTCCTATGGAGGCAGTAATGAAATACATAGAGGATTTCAAAGAAAATGATAGAATTGTTGAGCATTACTTATGTAAACAGCGGCAAAGCCTAAAATCCCGGGCAGGCAAAAATTATCTGTCTTTAAGGCTTCAGGATAAAACAGGAACAATTGAAGCAAAAGTATGGGATTTAAATAATGACATTCAAAACTTTGAAGAAAATGATTTTATAAAAATAGATGGTATGGTACACACATATCAAAATGAATTACAGCTTAAAATAACAAAAATTAGGAAAAGCGAAACCGGGGAGTACGACCCTATTAATTTTATCCCCTGCACTGATAAAGATGTTAACAGCTTGTATGGTCAAATTACAGACTATATTAAAGATATATCAAACCAGTATGTCCGTCATGTTGTTGAAGATATAATAGTAAACAACCCTAGAATAAACGACTGCTTTAGAAATCATTCGGCGGCTAAACATATGCACCACAGTTATATGGGTGGTCTTATTGAACATACACTTTCCGTTTTGCAGATATGCGATTTTATGAGTACTAGGTATAAATTTGTAAACCGTGATATTTTGCTTGCCTCTGCCCTGCTCCATGATATTGGCAAAGTGTTTGAACTTTCGGATTTTCCCGGCAACGATTATACTGATGACGGACAGCTCCTGGGGCACATTATTATAGGCACGGAGCTTATTGAAGAAAGCGCAAACAAAATGCCGGGCTTTCCCCACGAGCTAAAAAGCATATTAAAACATTGCATTTTGGCTCACCATGGTGAATATGAATTTGGCTCACCTAAAAAACCAAAAACAATTGAAGCCTTTATTTTACACCTTGCAGACAACGCCGATGCTAAAATAAAAATGTTCGAGGAAGCATTGGAAAGCGACAATACTCAAGCAAAATGGATAGGATATCATAAATTAATGCAAAGAAACATTAGAAAATCAGATTAAGAGCCTATCCCAGATTAATATGTGTTAATACGGAGGAAAAATTGTTAGAAAAAAATAAGCACTATAACATTATAATAGACGATATTTCAAGCGAAGGCACTGGTGTTGGGCACATTGACGGCTTTGCAGTTTTTACCGAAGGGCTTTTAATAGGCGAGGAAGCGGAAATCCGCATTGTAAAGCTTAAAAAAAATTACGGTTTCGGTAAAGTCATTAAGCTTTTAAAACCCTGCCCCCAGAGAATTACACCAAAATGCCAATGTTTTCAAAAATGCGGCGGCTGTTCTCTTCAGCACATGTCTTACGAAGCCCAGCTTGAATACAAACGCCGGAAAGTAGCAGGAAACTTACAAAAAATCGGTGGGTTTAGCGATTTAGCCGTTCCTAATGTAATTGGCATGGAAAACCCATATAATTATAGAAATAAAGCTCTTTTTCCCGTTGGTCTTATAGATGGAGAAATAGCTGTAGGGCTTTTTAAAAAACGTAGCCATACTATCGTTGCTGTTAGTGATTGTTATTTACAGCATTTAGGGTGTTCACAAATTATTAAGGCTCTTAATATGTTTTTTAACAAACATATTAGTGACTTGACTGTGTATGACGAAGAAAGCCATTCTGGGCTTTTAAGGCATACCTTAATTAAGCAAGGCTTTCATTCAAAAGAAGTAATGGTTTGTATTGTTATTAACGGAGAAAACCTGCCCTTTTGGGAGGAACTTACGAAAATTCTTATGGACATTGAAGGTATGACCTCAATATCCATTAATATAAACAAAAAAAGAGGCAACACCGTTTTAGGCGGAGAAGTTCGCCTTTTATGGGGAAAGCCTTATATAATGGACAGTATAGGCGGTATGGACTTTCAAATATCTCCTCTATCCTTTTTTCAGATCAACCCTGTTCAAACGGAAATTTTATATAAAAAAGCTGTTGAGCTGGCGGAACTTAAAAATACCGATATTGTTTTAGATTTATTTTGCGGCGTTGGCACAATAACATTATTTATGGCGAAACATGCAAAACATGCTTACGGCGTTGAGATAGTTGAAGAAGCTGTTTCAGATGCAAATACAAACGCCGCCTTAAATGGAATTGAAAATGTTACTTTTACTTCCGGGGATTCCGACGGAGCTTTAGTTGATTTTTGCCAAAACTATAACCTTGTACCCGATGTTTTAGTTATGGACCCTCCTAGAAAAGGCTGCGCTCAAAATATCCTTAACCAAATTGAGGAGGTTTTGCCGCCAAAAATTGTTTACGTCTCTTGTGACAGCGCAACACTTGCCAGAGATTTAAAATTTTTATGCCAAACCCATTATAAAATTGAAAAAATAGAAGTTATAGACTGCTTTCCTATGACTACTCATGTGGAGACGTGCGTACTTTTGTCCCTCAATAATTCGTAAACATCTCCACCGTCCTTATAAACAGGAAAATTGAATAAAATTGACTTCAGAGGCAGCTCTGTTTCGTCACATGGGAAAATCTCTATTTCTTTGATTAGCGAAGAAATTAGAGATTTTTTCTCATCATCGCTAATTTTGTCATACACCTTTTCAAAATTCGCTAATAAGGTGTAAATGTTCTCCAAAGTAATAGCATTACAGGCAAACCGGACAAAACGACTGAATATGTATACAACGACGGCAACCAATTGCTTATGGAAATGACATACAGCGTCAATAAAGCGTTTGCCGATATAAGCAAATACGATTATGACAACAACGGAAACCAATTGAGCAAAACTGCATACACAATAAAACAGGCAACAAACGATAAAATAGCAGTTGGCTTGTCTGTTTTGGGGGTTGCGTCGAATAGCGCTTCGCCCCAGCATGTATCGTTAACGGAAATTAACGAATACAACAGGTTTAACCAGCTAGTTAAGACAGAAACAGGGCAAACCACCGTAACATACAACTACCGGGCAGACGGGTTGCGCCTTTCCAAAACAACAAATGGGCAAACAACAACACACGTTTGGGACGGCAGCAATATCGTTGCAGATCTGAACGGCTCTAGGCAAGTTATAAGCAAGTACATACGTGGGGTTAACTTAATAAAGAGCATTGACAAAAACAGTAATTCGGCACACTATGTTTACAACGCCCACGGCGACGTGGTACACTTGGCAAAACAAGATGGGTCAGTGGTTAACTATAATTACGATGCGT
>CAZJGG010000080.1:0-9765 GCA_964545475.1 uncultured Eubacteriales bacterium
GGCAAAATTAAGTAAACACTGATTGTTTATACCGAGCATACATTGGCAAGTATAAATAAAATTTTGCAAGGTAGGCGCTTACCCCTAATAGGCTGTTTAGAATCTCCATTTCGGCCTTCTTGCCAAACAAAAAAATGTGCCAGAAAACCAACCGAAAGCGAGACTTTGAACAGGCTCCTAGACAGGCTAAAAGTCGTTTAAATCAATTTTTTCAAAGGGAAGGTGTTCCAAACTTCCTTGCCATAAAGCCGGGCTTCCGCCGCCTTTGCCGCTGAATGCTGTGCAAATTTTAGCTGCGATTTCTTTAGCTTGTTTTGAGCTTGAAGCAATTGCCACAAGATAGCCGCCCGAATCCCGTGGAACAACAACCATTCCATCTCCTGCCATGTTCGCAAGTTCTGTTGCCATTACAGGTAAATCTTTTGGGTTTGCATCTTCCCACAAAACCCAAGTAAAAGAAGTAGAGAAGGATAGAGTTTTAATATGTTGTCTAAATAAATTCATACGCAAACGAGAAATTTCAGCCGATTGTTTTTCTGTCTGATCTAAAATTGTTTTTATACGTTCTGCCAGCCCGGTTTCTTTAGAAGATAGCTCTGCACAAAGCCCTCGTACCAGCCGGTGTTTTACGGAATAATCTTCAAGAGCTTTAGCACCGCAAACAATCGATAATCTAATTCCGCCTTTATAGCGTTTAGCGTCAATAATTTTAACAGCACCTATTTCGCCTGTAAACATTACATGAGAGCCGCAACAAGCACATGTGTCGTAACCCTCAACAGTAATAATGCGAATATCTCCGCTAATTTCTTTTTTACTGCGATAGTTAAAACTAGCACTTTCATCTGGCTTTAATATACGCTCTGTTACAGGCACATTCTCCCAAATAGCTTGATTTGCCAAAAATTCAATTTCATCAACCTGCTCGGTGGTCAATTCTCCGTCAAAATCCAGTGTAGTACAGTCGCTTCCTATATGAAAGCCAACATTTTTAAATCCATGTTTTTTAACCGCAAGACCGGAAATTATATGCTCGGCTGTGTGGTGTTGCATAAAAGAAAAACGGCGTTTAAAATCTATTTCACATTTTACGTTTTGACCCTTTTCAAAGGGTTCGGGCATTAAATGGCAAATTCCCTCATGTGTTTCTCTAACGTCTAAAACAGCAATCTCGTTTATTTTACCTTTGTCAGAAGGTTGCCCTCCGCCCTCTGCATAAAACAGTGTGTTATCTAAACAAACCGAATAACCGATATCAGTTTTAATACAGTCGGTAACGACAGCATAAAATTCTTTAATGTATTCCATGGGATTTATCCTTTCATTAATGAAGCTTTTCCCAAATGATACAATATTTTATTATCTATTTCAATACAAATATATAAGTGTAAGTATGTTTTAACGTGAGTTCGACGAAGTCGAAAAGCCGCTTTATAGCAATTTGCAAAAACATAAACAGCTATGTTCGCAGGAACAGCGGTGAATCGTTTGCTGTTCCTGCTCCACACCTGTCAATGTTTTGTAAAATTGCTCTTGCGGCTTAATTGCGGAGCAATTCTCATGTTATGAGCGACAATTTACGGCGGTTTTTGCCGTGAATGAGTTTTGTTCTATTTTTATACTTGAATTAAAATAAATTTAATGATATTATATTATTATAAGGAAATTTGACAAAAAAAGTTTACTGAAATTTAATTTTCGGTTACACTTTTTTTTGTGTCTAAAATTTTCAAATACATAAGGTTAAGGAGATAGTATGAACCAACAGACAGAGGTAAAAATTGTTAACGCCGATCCATCGGCAGTAGGTTTATTCGGGCTTGCAATGGTAACTCTCGTTGCATCAAGCCAAAAACTTGGAATAACAAGCGATGTTTCAATGGTTATTCCATGGGCAATATTTTTAGGAGGTTTCGCTCAGCTTTTTGCCTGCTTTAAAGATTGCAAAAGAAATAATTTATTTGGCACAGTTGCCTTTGGTGCTTATGGTTTTTTTTGGCTTGGAGTTGCTTTAAGTTGGCTTATAAAAATGGGTGCCTTAGGAGAAACGTTAGCACAGTCCGCTGATGCAAAACAGCTTGGTTTTGCGTTTGTAGGGTATTTGATTTTTTCTCTTTACATGACAGTAGCTTCTACTCAAACAAACAAAGCTTTATTTTTAATTTTTGTATTTATTGATGTATTATTTATCGGTCTTTCTTTAAGCTCTTTCCACATTGCTTATGAGTTCTCTCACGGCTTGGCGGCATATTCAGAATTGATTATATCATTATTATCATTCTATGCTTCCGCTGCATGTGTTTTAAACAGCGTTTTCGGAAAAACAATACTTCCACAGGGTAAACCTATAAAAATGTTCGGTGTTCAAGGCGCAGGGCATTAAAAAATAAAATAAGGAGGAATCGACATTGCATTTATTTTTGCAAGGGCAAATCCGTATAGGAAAATCAAGTATTCTATTGGAGTCCCTCAATTCGGTTGCTCCTTTTGTTTCGGGTTTTATGACACAGCGGCTTATTGAAAACGGAAAAATCGTTGGGTATCGTGCTGTTGTTGTAAACGGCGTGTTATATCCGCTAGAAATACCCTATAAACCAGAGTTGGACAGTGTTTTTCTGCTTAAAGGAGAACAAAATATTTGCCGGCTGGAAAAGGTAATTTCTCAAGCGGAACAGAATATACAAAACCCGTTAGTAAAAATTGTTTTGTTAGATGAAATTGGTGGCATTGAGTTAATTTCAAATCAATTTATGGATATATTAAAGAGGATTATTTCCGGATCTAAGCCATGCTTAGGTGTAATAAAATCCGGAGAAAAATTGGCTCATACCGCTGCTTCGCTTAATTTAAAGCATGAATATACTTTGTTACATAAAGACTTAGAAGAAACTATAAGATTTAACGGAGAAATACTAAACGTTACAGAACAAAACATAAATAGTATTAGAGAAAGTGTTTGCAAGCATGTGCAAATGGTTTTATAAATTTATAAAATCAAATTTAAACTAGGGGAATAATTATGAACTTAAAAAAGACTCTTGGGATAATGCTTACAATAATTTTTATTACTCAAATTACAGGTTGCCAAAAATCTGTTGTGTCATCACCAAACCAAGGAGAAAGCTCAACATACATTTTTGTAGATTCCAGCGGAAGAGAAATTGAGCTTCCGAAAAATATTGAAAGGATTGCTCCTTCCGGGACGCTTTCCCAAATTGTGCTTTACACTCTTTGCCCGGATAAAATGGCTGGTTACTCCAGCGAAATAAACGAAAAACAGCTTGCTTATACTGATGAGAAGCATTTGTCTCTTCCTGTGTTTGGCAGTTTCTACAGCGAAACTCTTAATTTAGAGTCTGTAATGCAAGCCGCACCTGAAGTTATTATTGACATTGGTGAGCCAAAAAACACTGTGAAAGAAGATATGGACAGTATACAGGAAAAAACAGGCATCCCTACAATTTTTATTGAAATGAACATTAACTCCCTGTCGTCAGCTTATAAAACTTTAGGGGAAATTACAGGAGAAACAGAACAAGCACAAAAAATCTCCGATTATATTGATAAGGTGTTAAGCGAAACCAAAGAAAAAGTTGCAGGCATACCTGAAGCGGAGCGTGTGAAAGTATATTACGGCAGAGACGAGGGCACGACGGCTGTAGTAAGCGGAACTATTCACGATGAAATTATTAGTATTGCAGGAGGAGAAAACGTTTCGGTTGTTGAAGAAAACATTAAGGGTGGCGCTTCTGAAATATCTTTGGAGCAACTTATGCTTTGGAACCCGGATATTATTTTATTTGAGCTTGGAATAACTTATAATGCCATTGCCGAAAATTCCAAGTGGCAGGAAATTGAAGCAGTAAAAAACAATAAATATTATGAAATTCCAGACGCGCCTTATAACTGGATAGGGCGTCCGCCGTCTGTAAACCGTATTCTCGGAGTTAAATGGCTTTCTAATTTACTTTACCCCGAAATTTTTGATTATGATATGGTAAAAGAAACACAAGAGTTTTACAAACTGTTTTATCATTATGACATAAGTCCGGAGCAGGTAAATGCTCTGCTTGAAAATTCAACATACAAAGCAAAATAACAGCCTATAAACAGAAAAGAGGCCTACTAATGATATATGCCAAAGAAACACAAAAGAAATTTTACATTTTAGGCTTCGTAGTTTTGTTTTTTATAGTTTTTGTTGTTAGTTTTGCAGTGGGTAAATATCCCATAACACCGGGAGAACTTCTGCATGTTTTGGTTAGCAAGTTAACTGGTGCACCTAAAGACTGGTCTAACGAAATAGAGCTTGTTATTTTTAAAATACGTATGCCCCGGGTAATTGCCGGGGCAGTAATAGGGGCTGGTCTTTCGGCGGCTGGGGTTGCGTATCAAGGGTTGTTTCGCAACCCTATGGTTTCGCCGGATGTTTTAGGGGCATCAGCAGGGGCCGGTTTTGGTGCGGCTCTTTCCATTTTTTTAGGGCTTAGTTATGCTTTTGTAGCAATAAACGCTTTTATTTGCGGAACTTTTGCCGTTGGAGCAGCTTATTTAATTAGCATGAGAGCTAGACAAAACCCGACTTTGGGAATGGTTCTTGCAGGAATTATGATTAGTTCTCTTTTCAGCTCATGTACGTCGTTTATTAAGCTTATTGCCGACCCTAATAACGTTTTGCCGTCTATAACTTATTGGCTGATGGGTAGCATATCCCGGGTTCAGGAAAATGAGTTGTTATGGGCGTGTATACCTATAATTTGCGGCTTATTCGTTTTAACATTATCCCGGTGGCAGCTTAATTTGCTTACAATGGGTGAAGATGAAGCACGTTCCATGGGAGTTAATACAAAATTTATGCGCACAACAATTGTTGTTTCCGCAACTTTAATAACAGCCGCTTGTGTTTCAATAAGCGGCTTAATAGGTTGGGTTGGGCTTGTCATTCCCCACATCGCAAGAATGCTTGTTGGAAGTGATTACCGTGTAACTTTGCCGTCTTCTATGCTATTGGGGGCATCTTTTTTAATGATTGTTGACAATATTGCTCGTTCGGCAGTAACTTATGAAATCCCCATAGGTATTTTAACTGCATTTGTTGGTGCGCCGTTTTTCCTTTATCTCATTTTGGATAGGGGGAACAATATATGATGATTGAAGTGAAGGGGTTAAGTTATTCTTACCGAAACTATGAAGTTCTAAAGGGCGTGGACTTTTCGGCGGAAGTAGGGGAATGTATTTGTTTGCTTGGAGGAAACGGAGCAGGCAAAACAACATTGTTTCGCTGTCTTTTAGGGCTGTTAAACGGATACAAAGGCGAAGTAATAATTGACGGCATAAGCGGAAAAAAGCTCTCTGTCAGAGAAACGGCAAAAAAAATTGCTTACATTCCTCAAATTAACATACCAACTTTTAATTTTACTGTGTTTGAAACAGTATTAATGGGTACAAACGCAAACATGGATAAGTTCCGTTCCCCTGGCAAAACAGAACGGGAAGTTGCTAACCAAATGCTTTCTTTTATGAACATTTGTCACTTGGCTGAACGAGGATACGCAGAGCTTTCCGGCGGAGAGAGGCAGCTTGTGCTTATTGCTCGGGCTCTCGCACAAAAATCTAATGTTTTAATTATGGATGAACCTACTGCAAACCTTGATTACGGCAATCAGTTCCGTGTTTTACAGCAAGTTAAACAACTTTCTAAAAAAGGATATTTAATTTTGCTTTCTACTCACAACCCGGAACATGCACTTCTTTATGCCGACAAAGTGCTTGTGCTTAAAGATGGAAAAACGGCAATGTTCGGCGAACCGCAGTCAGTTCTAAATCCGAAAGTTATACAAAACATTTACGGCGTATCAGTCGAGATGCAAACAATTCGCTCTTCTTCTGGTGAAATACCTGTATTTGTTCCTTGTTTAGAAATAAATAAATAGACTGGTGAATATGATAGAATCCTTTAACCCTAACCGTTATGCGGTTATTGAAGAAAAAAATAAAAGAGAAATAGTAATGCTTCGTGGGCGAGGCTGCTCGTGGTCAAAATGCAGTTTTTGTGACTATCATTTAGATTGCTCAGAAAACGAAGAGGAAAATTTTGAATTAAATCAAAATGAAATAAATAAAATTACTGGAATATATAAAAAGCTGGAAGTAATAAATTCTGGTTCATTTGTGGATTTAGACAAAAAAACTATGGAGTTAATTGAGAAAACATGTCTTTCCCTTGGTATAAAGGAGTTGCATTTTGAATGCCATTGGTTTCATAGATTTGAAGCGAAAAGGCTAAAAGAATATTTTTTTGAAAAAGGGATTAATGTTAAAGTAAAAACAGGTGTTGAAACATTTGATTATCTTTTTAGAGAAAGTTATTTGATAAAGGGCATTTCCGCAAAAACAGCTTCTGAAATTGCAGAGTTTTTTGATGAATGCTGTTTATTGCAAGGATTACCCGGGCAAACGGTTTCATCAATGCTTATGGATATTGCTACGGGGTTAAAACATTTTGAGAGAGTTTGCATTAATATTATGCAGGAAAACGAAACATCCATAAAACCCGACCCAAAAATAATCCAGTTATTTAAACAATATATTTATCCCATCTATATTGATAATGAGAGAGTAGACATATTAATGGAAAACACAGCCTTTGGAGTAGGCGGAGTAACAACGGAAAAAGGCGGCAGCAAATGAAAGATTTCGCATGTATTGTTGTTCACGGCTTTGCCGGCGGGTTATATGAAATTGAATACTTGGTGAATCAGTTGAATTGCTCTGGGATTGATACATTTCCGGTTATTCTTGCCGGGCATGGTATTGGTCAAACAAAAAAAGAATTATCTGAGTATACCTATAAGCAGTGGGTTAGCTCTGCACGTATACAAATTGAAGAGATTGCAGAAAAATATAAAAATTTTGTGTTTATAGGTTTTTCAATGGGTGGGCTTGTTTGCGTTAATTTAGTAAACGAGTTTAACGTTGTTGGCTTTGTTACAATAAACACACCAATATATTTTTGGGATGTAAAGCTAATAGCAGGTAATATAATTTCTGGCTTTAGAACGAAAAATTTTGAAAGGATACAATATTATATTAAATCTTCTAAAAAATCTTCGATTAAAGCTATGATAAACTTTCTAAAAATTTTAATAACAAGCAAAAAGCTATTTTCAAATGTTTGTTGTAAAACCCTTATTTTGCAGTGTTTAGACGATGACACCGTTAAAAATAAAAGTGCTGAATATATTTCTAATAAAATCGGTGAAATTGCAGTTGCTAAGTATTATGAAAATGGGGGGCACTTAGTGCTTTTATCTGAAAATAGAAATGCTGTTTGCCAAGATATTGCTAACTTTTTATTTAATATAATGGGCTGTTACCATTATGATATGCCAACAAAAAAATTATGAATGTTGCATTTGGCTCATATGCAATGAATTGGAGAGGGAAGATACAAATGAATAATGACTATCTTACTAGAATTTTTTACATAATCCTTATGGGATTTGGATTTCCCATTATGAGATATATGAGTGTTCACTTTGATACATTAAATAACAATGCTGTCAGGTTTTTATCCGGGGGGCTGTTATTTATGTTAATTTGCTTATTTAAGTTTAAAGATGAAATAAAAAAGATTATAGAAAAACCTGTTATAATTTTAAAATTATTATTGCTGGGTGTATTTATGACGGGAAATATGTACTTTTTTATCAATGGTTTAAAGCATACATCAGCATTGGCAGGGAGCATTTTTGGTATTTTGGCTATGCCTTTAGCGGTTATTATGGCTGCTATTTTCTATAAAGATGAACGGGAACGGGTAAAAAAGGTGCATTTCTATGTGGGCAGTTTTTTTGCTGTTATCGGGTCTTTGGTTTTTGTTATTTTTGGAAATAGTAGTGGTGGTGGCACTGATTTTTTTAAAGGTGCATTGTTTTTAAGTACTGCAATTTTTATTCAGTCCATCCAAAATTTAATTGTAAAGAATGTTTCTAAAAAATTGCACGCTATAGTTATTAGTGCATCAACTGCTATGTTTTCTGGTATTATATACCTTTTATTAGCTGTAAACACAGGAACAATATTAAAGTTACAAGAGGTTAGCACCGGTTTAATAATAGGTCTTAGCTTGGCAGGCATTTATGGTATGCTTACGGGTATGTTATTGGCTTTTTATATTGTTCAAAAACAAGGTATAGTTACTTTTAATATAATACAATTAGTAATACCTTTATCTACAGCTATTGTTGGTTATTTTACCCTTGGTGAAAGAATTGGTATGTACCAAGGCGTTGGGGCAGTTATTGTAGTTTTTGGTTGCATTATTGCCTTGAAAAATACAAGCGTGAGGAAGGTAAATTTCTATTAAGGATAATTACATACTAGGCTGTTTGCCAAGATATTGCAAACTTTTTATTGAATATTAAAATGCTCTAAACCTATTTTTAATATAAATTTAGTTTAGAGCATTTTTTTTGTATATAGTGTTGACATTGGAGCAAACTCCAATGTTATAATGGTCTTCCCGGGAGGATTTGAAATGGCGAAGTATACTGTAAAACAAGTTTCTTCAATGATTAATATTTCAAAAGATACGTTAAGGTATTATGATAAGTTAGGCTTATTATCGCCTAACAGAGAGGAAAACAAATATAGAGTATATACTGATGAAAACTTAATGGAGCTTATGTATATACAAGTTTTAAAGTATGCTGATTTTTCTTTAGCGGAAATTTTAAAGATGAGTAAGAAAGAAGAAAACCATGCAGAGTTTGAAGCTTGCAAGGCTGAAATAATTCATCTTCTTGAAAATAAAAGACAACAAATTACAGAAAAAATAAATCACTATAATAAAATTACTGAATTGCTTGGGTATTCTATTGATGTGGTTAAAAGTAGGTCTGAAGGTGAAAAAGATAAAATTGACCAACTTGTGTTACAGATTTATGAGGGATTTAAAAATGAAACGATAAAGGAGTAAATCGATGAAAAAAAGTGTTATTTTCTGTTTTTCTGGAACAGGCAACAGCTTAAAAGCGGCAAAAAAAATAGCAGAAGCTATTCCAGAGTGTGACATTGTTTCAATGGGAAAAAACAGCAGCTATAACTTAGAAAGTGAATACGACAGCATAGGGTTTGTTTATCCTGTGTATTTTGCAGGGATTCCTGTAAAGGTAAAGGAGTTTGTTAAAAACTTAAATATAAAAAATAATAAAAATGCCTATATATTTGCAGTTGCTACATGCGGCGGTAGTTTAGGAAACGGTGTATCAATGCTTAACGATATATTAAAGGAAAAAGGGTATAACTTATCTTACGGCAAAAAATTACTTATGTTTTCTAATTATGTGGTTCTTTATAATATGGGTAAAGATGTAAAAGGAAAAACAGAAAAATCGGACAAAGACATTGAATCAATTGTTTCTGAAATTAAGAATAAAAAGATTAATGAATCAGGGTCACAAAACTCATTACTTACTTTTTACTACAATACTGTGGCAAAAAAAGTACACGGTATGGATAAAAATTTTAATATCTCCAATGATTGCATAGGTTGCGGAATTTGCAAAGAAGTTTGCCCTGTGGAAAACATAGAGCTTATTGAAAACAAGCCTGTTTTTAGGCATAAATGTGAGCAATGTATGGCGTGTATACAGTTTTGCCCAAAACGTGCAATAAACTATAAGAACAAAACACAAACTCGCAGACGATATACTAATCCAGATATAAGCTATAAAGAATTTTCAGATTTTAATAGATAAAAAA
>CAZJGG010000081.1:0-9684 GCA_964545475.1 uncultured Eubacteriales bacterium
TTATTTTGTTTCTTGCAAGAATTCCTCAATAATGTCATTAAGGTCTGTAGCATGGTCGGCCAACTCGTGACCTGCGGCAGCGCTTTCTTCTGCTAAAGCAGCGTTTTGCTCAACGGATTGTATTATTTGCAAAATTTCATCACTTATGTTGTCAATTATTTGGATTTGCTCATTAGAAGAAGTGGCAATAATCTGGGCGTTAGAGTTACATTCATTTATTCCGGAAACAATAGCATCGAAACTGCCGGTTGTATCTTTAACAACTTTATCAGTGTGTTTAGCTTTATCGATAGAATTTGAAATAAGCTCGTTGCTTGTATTTGCCGCCTCTGTGCTTCTTGAAGCCAAGTTGCGGACTTCTTCTGCAACAACGGCAAAACCTTTTCCGGCTTGCCCGGCTCTTGCTGCCTCAACAGAAGCGTTAAGCGCCAAAAGATTAGTTTGAAAAGCAATGTCCTCAATAGTTTTTATTATTTTGTATATTGAACGGTTAGCTTCGGACATTTCGTTTACCGCTTGAAGCATAATTTTCATTTGGCTCATACCAGACTGTGCCTTTTCATTAATTTCAGATGTAATGTGTGAAGTCTGGTTTGAAAGATCGGTTGTAGCATGGGCTTTTTCGTTTAGGCTTTCAAAGGCGCTTGAAAGCTTATCCATAAATTCAGCCTGCACAGTGGCGCTTTCAGCTGTTCTGTTGCTGCTATCTGCCAAGGTTTTTGATACAGTAATAAATGAAGCACTAGCCTCGCTTACACGCTCAACTAAGTGTTTTTTAGACTCTGCACCCTTTAAAACAGAAATATCTTGTACAACTTCAATATGCCCAACTTTATTATTGTTTTCATCAAGTAAATATTCAACATTAACTTGGTAGTCATTGCCAAGTTGGCTAAAGAATGTAATTGGTCTATTTTGCCTTAAACATTCAATACCGCAATTTTCCGTTTTACAAATGCCTGCGCCCCAATTGATGCAATGTTTGCCTATAATATCTTTACGTTTAACTTTAAGCATACCCTCTACAGGTCTATTAATAAATGTCCAGTTCATGTCCATATCAGTAACTGAAATTGGAAATGGGATGGAATCAAGCATTGATATATACCAATGAGTCTTTTCTTTAACGGCGGCCGCAGCTGATTTAATTTCCCTAAATAATACAGCATAATCGTTTTTAAAGGAATTTGGGCAGTTATTGTCTGCAACTTCGCCAGTAGATACAAGTTTTAACAATTGGCTTGTGTCATTAAGGACTTTTTTGAAATTTGTTTGAATGGAATTTAAAGATTTAAAAAGTTGCTCTTTGCCGGAAGTATCAATGTCTATACTAAAATTTCCCTCTGCAATATTTGATGCAGTTGAATTTGCGGCTGAAAGTAAATTCATATGAAAATTCGCAAGCTCGTTGGTGGAGGAAGATATTTTCTGCCATACACCATTATACTTAGAGCTGTTAATACGGTAGTTAGCGTTGCCTTTTAAATATTGAGCGTTAAGCTCTAAAATTTCTGCTGGGAGCTTAAAAAATTCAGCACTTGAACTGGTCATGAAATCAAAATTTCCCATTTGTATGCTTTGTTCAATTTCACCAAAACAATTTGTTATGTAATTTTGAATTGTGCGTATAGAATAAAATAGAAAGAAAGAGGCTAGCAAAGTTAATACAATAGTCAATAAAATTTGCGGTAAGCCCTTTAAAAACACTCCTAAAAGACCGACGACAAACACAGAGATGGCAACAAGAAATAAGTTTAAAAACATTTTTTTTCTGATTTTCAATATAAGCTCAGTTTTCATGTAAACACTCCTTGTATACTTATGTATAGCTATTTGCAAAAACATAAACAGCTATGTTCACAGAAACAGCGGTGAAACGCTTGCTATTTCCTCTCCATACCTGTAAATGTTTTGTCAAATTGCTCTAGTTGTATTAATTATACTAATGATAGTCAGTAATGTCAATAAAATGGGAATAAGACAAAGAGGCAATATTTACATAGGGCAGCTAAATTATATGAAATATATAAAAGGAATTTATAGAGCATTTGAACGAAGGTAACAAAACATGAGATGAATATATGAGAAGCGACATTGTTAAGGCGTACTTTTAAGTACGCCTTAATAAAATTTGTTTATTTTGTATATAGTGTTATAATAGAAAATAGTATTTGATATTATCAAACACTTTGGCATTGGTTATATATATACTTTATATAGCTTTTCCAAAGCGTATTCTAACGCTAATATGCCAATTCCGGTTAGACCTTCCTCTTTGGCAGAGACAACGATAGTATCCTTGGACAAAGCTTTATAACTAGACTTTTCATAAATTCTTATAGCATTTTCAATAATAAATGGGTATCTCCAAGCGAAAAGACCGCCAACTGCTATAATTTTAGGGTTATACATGCAGACGCAAACATTTAAAGCAATAGAAACGGCTTTTGCTGCGTTTTCTGCTATTTCATTTGCCCAATCATATTGAAGTTTGTATGCAGCCATAACGTCATCTAAGTTTAATACTTCTTTTTGAGATTTTTTTGCCAATTTTACAAGGACAGTGTCAGAAATGAAGGTATTAAGGCATCCCAGTCTTCCGCAAGAGCAGGCGTAACCGTTGTCAAACCCGGAGTTAATGTGCCCTAAAGAGCCGGCAAGATTTTTTTCTCCAAGCAACAAATTATCGTCGCAAAGAGAAGCGCATTCAAATTCGCCGTTAATTTTTAAATAAGAAAAATTATTACAGCCATAAAAGTTCTGCTCTTTTTCGCCGATTAACGCCGCTTTAGCATCATTTTCTAAAACGCAGGGGAGCTTAAAGATATCCTTGCATATTTCCGAAATTTGCTCGTCTGTCCAGCAAAAATCCGGGCAAAATAAAATAGTGCTTTGCTCTCTTGAAACAGCTCCGGTACAGCATATGCCTATATATTGGATTTGAATTTTTTGTATTTCATGCTCTCTAACAAGCCGAACATAAAGGTTATACGCTTGTTCTAAAATACCTTTTGCAGTTGCCGCACGAAAATAAGGGGCTTCTGAAAGCTTACCAATAATGTTACGCTTAAAATCCATAAGCCCAACGCAAACCTCACTTTTATCAATAAAAACGCAAACAGTATAAAATGCAGTTGGGTTTATTGAAATAAGGGTGGAAAGCCTGCCTTTTTCCCCTGTTTTGGAAGAATTTCTTTCATTAATTAAATCCATTCGGGAAAGCCTTGAAACAATTCTTGTAAGGGAGGCGGCAGAAAGCCCCGTTCTCTTTGAAAGCTCAGAACGGGAAATAGGTTCGTTGTGCCTTATTTCGTTAAGTACAATTTTTAAATTATGCTCTTTTAAATCCCACTGTCCATGTGGTTTTTCCATTTTATCTAACCTTTGCTTTAAAATCTCTCAATGCTTCCCGCTCAATATCTTTTTTTGCAATATCGTCACGTTTGTCATAAGTTTTCTTGCCTTTTGCAATACACACATCGGCCTTTACAAGGGCCTTATTAAAGTAAATAGATGTTACTACTATTGTAAAGCCATCTCTTGCAACAGCTCGGTTTAACTTTTCTATTTCAAGTTTATGGAGTAAAAGGCGTCTTTTTCTTAATGGGTCTTTGTTAAAAATATTACCTTGTTCATAAGGGCTAACGTGCATTCCGTAAAGAATTGCTTCTCCGTTTTCAATTTTAACGTAACTGTCTTTTAAGTTGCATTTTCCGGCCCGCATTGATTTAACTTCAGTTCCCAAAAGTTCAATACCTGCTTGAAATGTTTCTTCTATAAAATAATCATGCCATGCCTTTTTGTTTTGTGCTATCATTTTTCTGCCCGTTTCTTTCTTATTCATATAAACAACTCCTTGGGCAAATTTTCTCATAATTTGGTTTCAATGTCAATGTTTGGTTATTTGAATTTGTAGTGTATTATATTGACAAATTAATAATTAATGAATATAATATTTAAATACTTAATAATAAAGCGGTTATAAATTAAGGAGGTTAAAAAGTTGGACGAAGCTGTAAAGCATCAATTAATAAGCGCAATGATTGCTCTTCGTAAAATGAGTGTATTATTTTCGCCTGATTGCGAAATCCATTTTAATGAAATATTTGTCTTAAAAAGTATCGCAGATCCCAGTGGCTTTAATACAAATGAGCTTTCAAGCGTTCTTCATATTTCAAAACCTGCTATATCACAAATTTTAAATTCTCTTGAAAAAAGAGGATATATTAGCAGGGAAATTGATTTAATTGACAGACGTAAAATAAACGTAAGTCTTAATGAAAAAGGTGTTAATGCTTTAGTCAATGTAAAAAAGTACCATGATAATATTTTTAATGAAATTATTGCACGTTTTGGTGAAGATAATACTATGCAGCTAATTTTTCTTTTAAACCGGCTTATAGAAATTGCAGAAGAAGTAAGAGACTGTTCAAAGTCTCGCTTTTAGTGGATTTTCGAGCAAATTTTTTTAATTGCAAGGAAGCGGCGAACGTTCATACTTGAAGACGTATGGGCGTTTGCCGCTGACACAGCAATTCAGAAAATTTGACGAAAAGGCACTAAAATGGAGACTTTGAACCGGCTCTAAAGAACAGGGAGTGATATTTTGAAAAAGATTATTAAATTTTTAAAGCCTTTTAGAGCTTTGATTTTTATTGTAATTGCCCTTTTGTTAATTCAAGGATTGTGCGAATTAAACTTGCCAAACTATATGTCTCAAATTGTAAATGTAGGTATACAGCAAGGGGGCGTTGAAAGCGCTGCGCCAGACGCTATAAGCGTAAATAGTCTTGAATTTATTAAAGCATTTATGACAGATGATGAAAAAAACCTGATTGATAGTAATTATGCCCTTGTTTCAAGCGATAGCTACAAAAAGACATACAAAAATGCGGAAACTCAAATTTATGTAAGAAATGAAGACTTAACCCTAGAAACGGAACAACAGCTGGATAAGGCATTCGGAACGGCCGCATGGATTTATTATAACGAAAAAACCTCTATAGAGGATGCTCGGGCTGAGGCGATAAATACAGAAGAATCCACAATTAAACAAAGCGGTATAATGCTTTCTAAAGAATATTATAAAGAGCTGGGGGCGGATTTAGTATCACTTCAAGCATCTTATATATTAAAAATAGGTATGGTTATGATTTTAGTAGCCCTTTTAAGCGGATGCGCCACAGTGTTGGTAAGCCTTCATTCCTCTAGGATAGCCTCCGGGGTTTCCCGTAATTTACGTAAAGAGATATTTTCTAAAATTGAAAGCTTTTCTAACGATGAATTTGATAAATTTTCAACCGCTTCATTAATTACAAGATGTACTAACGACGTTATGCAAATTCAAATGCTTTTAACAATGGGTATAAGAATATTAATCTTTGCACCGATAATGGGTATTGGCGGATTTATAATGGCCATGAAAAAGTCTGTTTCCATGGGCTGGATAATCGGTATCGCCATAGTTTTTTTAATCGGAATGATAATTGTAATAATGTCCATATCCATGCCAAAATTTAAAATAATACAAAAGCTTGTGGATAGGCTTAACCTTGTTTCAAGAGAAAATTTAACAGGGCTTATGGTAATAAGAGCTTTCGGAACTCAAGAGCATGAGACGAAACGTTTTGACAGAGCCAACGATGAACTGACACAAACCAACCTTTTTGTAAACCGTATTATGGTGTTTATGATGCCTGTAATGATGCTTATTATGAACGGCACTTCTGTTTTAATTGTTTGGATAGGTTCTCATCAAATTGCAGCTTCACAAATGCTAGTTGGGGATATGATGGCGTATATGCAATACGCAATGCAAATTATAATGTCGTTTTTAATGATTTCTATGATGTTTATTTTTGTTCCAAGAGCCGCTGTTTCGGCAGACCGTATAACGGAAGTGCTTGAAACGGAAATTACTATTAACGACCCGGAAAAGCCGCAGCAATTTAACCCTGCAAAAAAAGGTTTTGTAGAATTTAAAGATGTATCTTTCAGATACCACGGGGCAGATGAGGATGCTATACAAAACGTTTCGTTTACGGCGAACCCCGGGGAAACAACGGCAATAATAGGTTCAACGGGCTCGGGCAAAACAACTCTTGCAAGCCTTATTCTCCGCTTTTACGACGTTTCTTCCGGTAAGGTTATAGTAGACGGGGTAGACGTAAAAGAGGTTACTCAAAAGGCACTTAGAGAAAAAATAGGATATGTTCCACAAAAAGGTGTTTTAATTTCGGGAACAATTGAATCAACAATAAAATACGGAAATAGGGATATGTCTGATAAAGAACTTGAAAAGGCTGCTAGAGTTGCCCAGGCTTATGACTTTATTTCTGAAAAGCCCGACGGTTTTAATTCCGAGATTGCTCAAGGAGGCGGCAACGTTTCCGGCGGGCAAAAGCAAAGGCTTTCTATAGCAAGGGCTCTTGCCAAAAACCCGGAAATATTCATTTACGACGACAGCTTTTCTGCTTTGGATTTTAAAACGGACGCAACTCTTAGAAAAGCCCTTAAAGAGCATACAGGCAATAGCACAGTTATAGTAATTGCTCAAAGGGTTAGCACAATTTTAAACGCCGAGCAAATTATTGTTATGGACAATGGTAAAGTTGTCGGAGTGGGTACTCATAAAGAATTGCTTAAGAGCTGCCCGGAATATTATGAAATTGCCTCATCCCAGCTTTCAGAGGAGGAATTAGCATGAGCGAAAAAAAGCATATGAGAGGAAGAATTGGCGGAGGAGGGCGCATGGGTGCCCACGCCATGGGAATGCATGGAGAAAAAGCCAAAGATTTTAAAGGAACAATTTCAAAGCTTGCTGCTTATTTAGGCATTTATAAATGGAAAATAATTTTCGTTATGGTTTTAGCAATAGTATCAACAGTTTTTGCTATTTTTTCTCCTAAAATTTTAGGCGGTGCAACAGATGAGCTTTTTTCCGGAATAATGCGAAGCATTGCAGGAACCGGAGGTGTTGACTTTGTAAAAATCGGGCAAATAATTTTAACTCTTGTTGTTTTATATGTTTTAAGCGCATTATTTCAATATATTCAAAGTTATATAATGACTGGCATTACAATGAAAGTAACTTATAAGCTTAGAAACGATATATTTGAAAAAATACACAAGCTGCCACTTTCCTATTTTGACCATATAACCCATGGTGAAGTGCAGTCCAGAATTACAAATGACGTTGACACAATAAGCCACACATTAAGCCAAAGCCTTGCCCAAATTATTACTAGTATAACAATGATTATAGGCATTGCAGTTATGATGTTTACTATAAGCTGGCAAATGACATTAGCGGCGTTATGCATAATACCTGTTACATTGTCTCTTGTTATGCTTATTATAAAACAATCTCAAAAGCATTTTAAAAACCAGCAAACTTATTTAGGTCACGTTAACGGTCATGTGGAAGAAATGCTTAGCAGCCATACTGTTGTAAAATCCTTTTGCGGAGAGGAAGAATCAATAAAAAGCTTTGAGGAATATAACGACACGCTGTATCATTCTGCATGGAAAGCGAACTTTCTTTCTGGGCTTATGATGCCAATAACTAACTTTGTAGGAAATTTAGGCTACGTTGCTATTTGTATTTTAGGAGGTTATTTGGCAACAACAGGCGTAATAACAGTCGGCGGCATTCAATCCTTTATACAATATGTAAGGCAGTTTACCCAGCCAATTTCCCAAATCGCCAATATATCCAACGTATTGCAGCAGACGGCGGCGGCAGCGGAACGTGTTTTTGAATTTTTAGCTGAAAAAGAAGAAATACCGGAAGAAAAACAGGCCTTAACGGCGGATGCCTATACTGATGGCACTGTAAGTTTTGAGCGTGTGTCCTTTGGGTATGAAAGCGACAAAATTATAATTAAAGATTTTAATGCAAAGGTTTCCCACGGGCAGAAAATAGCCATTGTTGGGCCAACAGGAGCAGGAAAAACAACAATTGTAAAGCTTCTTATGCGTTTTTATGATATTAACGAAGGCGCAATTAAAATAGACGGCAACGACATTAAGTTGTTTAAGAGAGATGAACTTCGCTCAATTTTCGGAATGGTTTTACAGGAGACATGGCTTTATAATGGCACTATAATGGAAAATATAAGATACGGCAGGCTCAACGCAATAGACGAGGAAGTTAAAAATGCGGCGGTTGCGGCTCAGGCGGACTTCTTTATAAGAACTCTTCCTCACGGCTACGATATGGAGCTAAACGAAGAGGCTAACAACATTTCCCAAGGGCAAAAACAGCTCCTTACAATTGCAAGGGCGATACTTGCGGACCCGGAAATTCTTATTCTTGACGAGGCTACAAGCAGCGTTGATACACGTACAGAACAGCATATACAAATTGCAATGGATAACTTAATGAAAGGGCGCACAAGTTTTGTTATCGCCCACAGACTTTCAACAATAAAAAACGCCGACCTTATTTTAGTAATGAAAGACGGCGACATTGTGGAGCAGGGTAATCATATGGAACTGATTAGTAAAAACGGTTTTTATGCAAACCTTTATAATAGCCAGTTTGATAAAGCAATTTGACAAAATATTAACAGGTAGATGTGCAACATGGTTGCGCTGTTGATTCAAGGTGTTTTGTACCCCAATTACACATGGCATCCAAAATTGGGATTATTGTCTTCCCGTATTCAGTAAGTGAATACTCCACTTTTGGCGGCACAACAGGGTAAGTGATGCGCTTAATCAAACCATCTCTCTCCAACTCTTTAAGCTGCTGAGTAAGCATTTTTGGAGTGGCAGTTATTACTTTTTTGCTAAGTTCATTATGCCTTAGTGTGTTATCCACTAAGTGCCATAATATTAACGCCTTATACTTTCCGCCTATTAGTTTAAGTGTTGCTTCTACCGGACAATTAAATTCACAGTTATTCATGGCATTATATCCCTCTCTACGCAATTTCTGTATACTATCTTTTTGGGTAGTATATATGAAAAAAGTGCGTACTTGTTATAAAGAATATTTATGTTATAATTATAACATGCTTGATACCGGATATCAAGGAGCATTGATATAATAAAAAAATGAAGGTTGAGGTTAGAGTAATGGATTTTTTAACACTAGCGAAGCAGCGTTGTTCTGTTCGCAAATATAAAACCACTAAAGTTGAAGAAGAAAAATTACAAAAAATATTGGAGGCGGCTCATGTCGCTCCTACAGCTGCTAACATGCAACCCCAGAAGCTTTTAATAATTAAAAGTGAGTCTGCATTGTCGAAGTTATCAAAGGGAGTAGGGTTTCACGATGCTCCTCTAGCGATTATTGTATGTGCAGACCACAATAGCGCTTGGGTTAGACCTTTTGATAAAAAACATATGGTTGATATTGACGGCACAATTGTTGCTGACCATATTGTTATGGAAGCTGAAGATTTGGGGCTTAGCACTTGTTGGCTGACTTATTTTGACCCAAAAGTTATATGCGCAGAGTTTAATATTCCAAGCAATTTAGAACCGGTAGCAATTATCTCAATTGGTTATGCTGATGGAGATAAAGATTCAAGTGAGCGTCATGCAAAGACACGAAATCCGTTGGATAGTATGGTGGTTTACGATAGTTTCTAAAGCAAAAAAATTGGCTGTCGACAAGGGTTGTCGACAGCCTGCGGAACGCATACAATGCGTTCCCTACAAAATGGCATCAAAGGG
>CAZJGG010000082.1:0-9681 GCA_964545475.1 uncultured Eubacteriales bacterium
GGGACAGAAACGGAGAATTTGAGCCACAATTAATTGAAAAATATCAGACTAAATCAAGCGACTTAGAAAAGCAAATCATAGCAATGTATGCCAAGGGCATGTCAACACGAGATATAGAAGATCATTTGCGTGACATATATGGTGTTGATGCTTCTGCGGCGCTTATAAGCCGAATTACGGATAAAATCATACCACAAATGACAGAATGGCAATCACGGCAATTAGATTCCATCTATGCAGTTGTGTTTCTGGATGGCATTGTCTTCAAGGTTAAAAAGGATGCTAAGGTTATTAATAAATGCGTGTATTCTGTACTTGGCATTACATTGGAAGGCAGAAAAGAGATTTTAGGTATATGGGTTACAGAAAATGAAAGTGCTAGCTTTTGGGCAACAGTATGTAATGAGCTAAAAAACCGAGGAGTACAAGATGTTTTGATAGCCTGCCATGACAATTTAAGTGGGTTTTCAGATGCTATAAATACTATTTTTCCAAAGACAGAGCAACAACTCTGTATAATCCACCAAATTAGAAACTCAACAAAATATGTTTCATACAAGGACTTAAAACCAATTATGGCGGATTTAAAGCTGATTTATCATGCGCCGTCGGAAGGCGATGCTGCTTATCGGCTAGAAGAGTTTGGAGAGAAGTGGAATAAGAAATATCCACAAATCTACAAGTCATGGAATCAAAATTGGACTGATTTATCAACGTTCTTCAAGTATCCGGAAGAAGTACGCAGACTGATTTATACGACTAATTCTGTCGAAGGTTTTCACAGAATGCTACGAAAATATACCAAAACGAAGACATCCTACCCCTCTGACGAAGCCGTGAAAAAATCAGTTTACCTTTCCATTGAGGAAATCAGCAAAAAATGGAGTATGCCTATTAAGGATTGGGGAATAATTATGGGACAGTTAAGTATATTCTTTGAAGACAGACTCTCTAAAATCAGTTAAGCCTAAGATCTTGGAGGCTCTGCCTCCAAACCTCCGGAGTTTTTCGGTTAAGGAATCTAAAGCAAGCAAAAAGCGACCTCTGAAACGATCGCCTTCTTGCTTTGAGTTCCACAGCCAGCTCCTCAGGTTGCCCTCCGGCAGAGCCTTGTCTTTCCAACTGTATCATAATTTTTGCCCTAAATATGCAATTTTATTCTTTTTTCAAATACCAATTACACTAAATTTGAAACATTCCCATTAAATCAAATGGTGTTGATTTTGGTGCGGAAAACAAAATATCCAAGCATTTTAGTTTCGTATGTTTGTACAAGGTTTGAGAATAAATTTCTTTTACTTTTCCATAGTCAATTACACTTGCTCTCATAATAAGATTCCTTGCAGTTTTTACAATCCCAGCTCGAGAATCATCAAGCATTGACAGGATAATATGTTCATATTTTTTGTTATCCAATTTCATGAGCGAGACCATTGTTGATTTAACAACAGAAATACGAACATCATCAAGATATTTTGAAATTATAGCTGCATCACTAGTCAGACCCTTTTCGCCTAACCCACATATTGATGCAATAGTATTTTGGTCAAGATAGCCAAAATAAAAACTGCGAAAATCAAATTCTGGCGTTTCTTGATGAACAACCCGTTGCGCTTTTTCTCTGACAATTGCACTTCTATCAAGCAAAAGACGTTGGGCAATGCCATAGACGTTATTCATGTTAGTATCTATAAGATACTGAAACGCCAACATACGATTTACTGGATATTTATCGCATAAAAACATTTCAATGATGTCGTTTAACCTTTGCCCAAGACTGCTTAGCTTTCTGAAAATCTTCGCTCGCAAAAACGGCTCTGGTTCGTAAGTTAACCGCTCAAAAGCTAATTCAATTTTGGGAGGTTCAACGCCGAACAAAGCATCAACACAAATCCTACGTGTTCTAACATTTTTGTTGTCCAGACCCTTCTTCAAGTCTGCCTGATGCTCAGGTGCTGTCAACATTTCAAAAAATCGATCGGTATATTCGCCGTGAGAGCCACGGCTACTCCATTTTAGTTTTTCCGCATAAGGTAACGCAGCGAGGATTTCGCCGTCAGACAATTTTTTCAAACGGTATTTAAATGCCGCACTGGCTACCTGCCGTACTTGCAACACCCAGTCGTTTTGGCGCAGAAGAATATATGGCAAAGTTCCATGATAATCCTGCATCAGCTTGACAGCTCGCTCACGTATAAATCCGTTAGGATTAAAGGACGCAAAAATAGTAATAACCCGTTTGTCTTGTTCGTCCATTTTTGATGTAAAAAAATTATTTATGTTTAATTCGCACCAGTTAATGCTCCACTCAATTGAAGTGGTCTGACGCATTTGTTCATCGATGTTGATAACCTCGTCAAACGACAAATTATCAAGCGTTTCGCGCAATACTTTAGCCGCAATTATTTTTGATTGTTCATGCTTTTCAGCAAAGACGCAAAAAATCCAAGATATCCGGCTACGTTCTCCGTTCCGGAGGGCTTTAATGTTTTCTTCAAGTTGCTTTCCATACCAACCAAGTTGCTTATCTTTTCTATTCCAAAACATTGAACCACCCTCCGATTCTTTTTTATATTGTAGCATAAGCATCGTAGAGCAATTTGACAAAACATTGACAGGTGTGGAGCAGGAACAGCAAACGTTTCACCGCTGTTCCTGCGAACATAGCTGTTTATGTTTTTGCAAATTGCTATAAAAATTACATCTTTTCAATTATTTCGTGTTAGACGTTTACATTGCGCCCTACATTTGACTTTCGCATTGCATTTTGGCCAATGATTCCACTGCTAATTTTCGTGTATCTTCATAGGAATCATGTTGACATTCAATCAGTATCTTTTCAGGAATAACATTATTATTTATCATCGTTTCGACAACTTTGTAGCGACAATGAGTACACTCGGCATTTTTATATAAATGTAAAAGTATATCACCGCAAGTATTTGATTTGTGCTCCCCAAATATATCAGTGATACTCACGATTAAGCCATGCGTAACTCGCTTTGAGTGCACTATATGTTTTCGGATTAATGCTTCATCATCAACCTCAAAATTAGCTTCTAATAGCTTAATTACATTTTCAACTTTCATATCATTAAATAGCTGAATAGCAAACGCATGTATGCGTTTATCTTTAATGCATGAAAGCACTTTTATAGTAATTTCACGAAGGCTATCATTATCCGAAACCGAATACGGTAGTAGCAAATCAATATCAAGCGGAAAAGCTACAAAGCTGAATACATGCAACAAAGCTGATTTTATAAAATCTGACGGCTCATCAATTGCAATTCGAGCAAGCCTTTTAAGGTCTTCTTTCTTTGCTTGTTTAGCGAATTTACGTGAAAGAGGACGCATACGGTACGGATTAGAGTCGGTTTCTAATGATAGTTCAGTAGCACGAGTTATTAATTGCTCGATTGTTACTTTTTCTTCTTTTCTTGGGTCTTGCTCATACTCAAATACTCTGCTAAAATCGCTTGCAGTCATTATTTTTAGGTTTAAGCCGCCGTTTTCTTCGGAGTTTGATTTGTTGAACATCTGAAAAAATATTTTTGTGTTATCATTTTTATCATTTTCTAAAAACGAATAAACTCCATTTCCAAATATATCTTTAGCGCTCTCTACAAAAAAATCATACCAAAGACAATCGTCATTACCGCGTTTTATTATCATTTCACCCATGTCATTGACGCATTGTTTAAACGATTCAAAGCCTTTATTGAGCTTTCTTACCATAAGTTTTTCCAGCAGCTCACGTTCACAAAAACGGCTAAATTCTTTATCACGCATTGCAGGTAAATGGTTTTTCAACTCGCAATACTTTTTTTCAAACGCTTCATCAGCTTTTACATATCCATCATCTGAGAAACAAGCAAGTATCTCAAATAGTTGTTCAGAAAGCCGCCAATAGAGTCTTTTCTCAAATTTTTCAATTATACTGTTTAAAAATATCTCTGGACTTTCAAATGTTTTAATTGCTGTATATAGATAATACCCTTTTGTACCTTCGACTTGTGTATCGTATGCTATATCTTTAAGACATGACTTCATCACAATATCACGATATTCTTCTATTCCAGTATTCCTTTTTAATTCTATGATGGCACTTCCAAGCCCACGGCGAAGGTTACGGGTAAAGGTACTTGGAGACATGATTTGCTTTTTATCCTTCATACTTACCTAAACCCCCCTATATACTTATATTACAGTCTTCATAGGGTGTCTTTGCAGGCCACCAGTTTAGGCTGCCATAGTGATTGTGGAGTTTTTCATAAATACTATGTAACACAATTTTAACCCCAAATAAATTTCTTAATTTTCTTTATATTTGCGGCAGGGTTAAGCTTATAAATTTGTTCTTTAATTTTTTCGATTGCTTCAAGGGAAGTCAATTTATCCGCACATTCAAAAACAGTAGCATCAAAAAAACACTCAACTGTACAGAAAACAGTAGAAGACCAACCATATTCCTCTCCACTTTGGGATATTTTCGTTCTTCGTCCGCACATGGTAATAAACATTTTAGTTTGCAGTTCAGTTAGTGCTTTGTCAAATTTATATTTGTCAGCTTTTGAAAAACCACCAAGACCCTTTATTTCGTCCAATGGTAAAGCCTCATGCTCTAAAATTATGTCATAAATGCGTTTAGCAAAATGGCTGATTACACCGTCGCTGTACATTTCGTCAAGACTTTGCCCGCCACGACGCACAGCAAGAAAACATGGATACCAATCTTTAGTGATAAACCCATTTTTCCCAAAAAATAGTTTAGCGTAAGCAACGTCATTTCTCTCGTCAAGCACACGCATACGCCACTCCCACGGGTCAGTTTCTGGGTCTCCTGTATGCCAACGCACAGGGGTTACATAAGCTGGCATATCGTTCCAACTCCACGGAATGACTGAGAATATCCCCTCGCTATTGTCACCGCCCATTGAAAAACCGGCAGAGAGTAGGGCGTTGCAAAAGTCACTATAGTTTTGTATATTTAATTCCATAGGGAATCCTCCTAGCTAACAATTTCTTGCACTCTGCCAACCTGTCCATCTTCCAGCATCACTTTTATCCCATGAGGGTGAGTTGTGCTGTTTGTAGGTATTTTAGCAACTATTCCTTTAGTTAATTTTCCTGCTCTTTGGTCAGCTTTTAACACAACATTCACCGCTTGTCCAATTTTTATGTCAGACCTATTTTGTCCATCCATTAAGATTCCTCCTGATTACTCCCATAATTTCCATATATCTGGCTGAAAACCTATGGTAGCTTTTTTTCCATTGCGTACAATGGGCGTTTTAAACATTGAAGGGTTGTCAAGTAATCGTTGTTCAATATCCTCTGTTCGTGCAAGATGCTTTATAAATTGCTCCGTATAAGCTTTGGAATTTTCATCAATTAAAATTTCCATTCCACCTACGGCAGATTTAACGCTCGTATATTCCCCTTTGCTTATGCCATATTTCGCAATGTCAATGGACTGAAATTTAATGCCACGTTCTTTAAAATATCTCTCTGCTTTTTTAGTATCAAAACATTTTGCTTTTCCGAATATTTGAATGTTCATTGTAATAATAGCTCCCTTACTTTACGTTCATATAGACAGTAGCAATTCTTCTTCACTTTGCTTATTTTTGTCCAACTTATTCTCTAACTCTCTTCGTTTTGAGCCTAACACGGCTTTGGCTTTATCAATGTTCTTAATCAACTCATCAATTTTCTCGGCGTTATCCTTAATTTGGCTACGAACTGATAAATCTGTGAAGATATTGTCAAACCAAAAATCAATGGTACGCTGTCCGTTCGATATTTCGCTAAGCCCTGACACAGTGAGCCCTTGCACATCATTTAATTCTGATTTTAGTTCCTGTAGATTGTGTGAAAGTACATTGAAGTTTTGTTCTGCTTCGTCTATGTGAGAGTATTTTGCCATGTGTGAAATAATACCTCCACGAGAAAACGCATCAAACGTAGCCCAACTCTCGGCACTGTCCAATGATTTTGCAATTTTATCAGCCGTGGACATAGCACGGTTAGCGGCTTTTAATGCTTCTTCAATCTCTGTAATCTGTGACATGATGGCTTTGCGCTCGTTTTCTAGCTCTGCATAGCGTGCACCGTCTGGTTCAGATAACTTGCAAGAGAGTTCACGTCTTCTAGTTTCCAATTCACATTGATAGGTTTTTTTGTCTTGACGGAGTGAAGTTATGCGTGATTCAAGCTCGTCCTTTTCTTGTTTAAGGTGTTCCAAATGAGCAACTGCACGGTCATAGGCGGTTTTGGCGTTGATTTCCTCCAACTGCTCTTTTTCTAATTTATCTTCATATTTGCCCACTAATCTAAGCAAGAACGCAGAAAGAGATTCCCTCTGCATTTGCTCCACATCATGACTTTCTCGTTCATATTGCTGAAGCAAGTTTGACACTTCCTTCTCGGCTTTTTGTATGCTTTTTATAAATCCCTCAAACCTTTTTTCAAGAGTTGGAAGTGTTGAAACTCGGTCCCTCAATTCTGATAACTGCATTATAAATTCCCTCCAATTAAATCTTTTACCATAATATAATCCTCATGACCAACATGGTCTAACTTTTCATCAGTTATTTTATATCCAAGCCGTTTATAGAAATTAAAGGCAGGATTGTTTTTTTGAACAGACAAAGATGTCCGCTTATATCCACGCTTTTGTAACAGTTCAAACAATTTATACATCATCTTAGTGCCAATGCTTTGCCCACGATACTCTGGTAACACCGAAATTGCAAGCTCTGGCGTGTCATTATCGATGTGCCCATAGGCGGGGATTATCCTTGTCCATGCAGCTTCGATTATTATACCATCTTGTTCTGCAACAACTCCACAATCGCTTTGTTCACCGAAACCTTTGATATACACATAGATCTCTGGATCAAATATAATTTTCCTAGGTGGTAATGGTTCGCCTTCAGGAATGAATATTGCATGATATAAAAAGTCCTCTAAAATCGGGTAATCAGCAGGTATAATTTCTTTTATAGTCATATAAATCACTCTACTTTATCATTTTTCTAAAATCAATTAGCTTGTAAACCTCATCAAGTAATTCCTCTGAACATAAATCGAAAACAATAGGGAAAAACTTCAACTTTCCCATTTGCTCTGAATCTTTAACCATTTGCTTAATTTTATCATCGAGTGGAAGGTTTAGTGCTTCCTTCCGAGATTTTTCAGGAATGTATATTGTCACCTTGAAGAAGCCATTCCATATAGAAAGCCAAAAAGCGGTTACTTCTTTCTGACCGCCACGAGCTCCAGTCCATTTGTACAAGCCTTTTCCAAGCCATGCCTTGCCGTCGTTATAATAACGCCAACCAAGTTCAATGTCATGGTTTTTCAAACTATCAGTAAACTTAACATAAGTAATGTTAGCTTTGCCAAGTGCTTCTGCAATAACATCCCTTGTAGGTTCTATGTCTGGGTTTCGTAATAACTGTTCAGCCATTTATAAACCACCTTTCAATTCAACAATCTTAATCAATTCAAGTTCGCTTTGTATATCACCTTGATATGGGTATATTTTTGCAATTCTATTAAAATGATCTATATGCTGTTTAGCCTTAATCTTATTGTTTTCATAAAGCAAGGAAATCGCATATTGAGTCCTAAGCACAGACGGAAAATTCTTCATTTGTTTCATAAACTGCTTACCTGTTGCCACTTCCAAAACATCCATACCACTTGACAATACGCTTGCCATCATTCGATACATTTCTTTATACGCCTTACCACTGAACCTATTAGAACCTGTATTCAATAAGCTGTCGCCCGCCTTTGAAAGCCATTATTGAATACAGGTTCTTAATTTCAAAGTCGTATAGTTTTGCATAACGATTCCAAAAAACTTTGTTATCAGATTTATCGCTCATTTTTATTATCCCAATTAAACATCAATAATTTTGTTAATAGACAAAGATTTACAGCCTTGTTGTAATTCCATGCTCAAAAGCCTTTCCATACATATCCTTAAATGCATTTTTTGCACCTTCTGCAAAATCTATAGGCATAGAAGCCAAAAAACCATCGTATATAATTTTATCTTCAAAGGGCAACAATACTGTTTCGAGCTGTATAGGTAACTCCCGTAGCATGGCATCTGCAAGCGAACGACTAATTCCTTTTATGCCAAATAGCCTGTCCTCTTTTTTGTCATTACTGCCAAGTATTACAGCATATTCTGGTGTGTAGTCTAACACAAAAAACATTCCTTTTTTGTGATGGTCGCGCCAAGATTTTAATAGTGCAACCTTTTCTTCTGGAAGTTTTACAGCGTAAAGGTATTCATCAATTAACTTAGGTTCTTTCCACAAGACTTCACGCACCTTGTACACCAGTTCATCGCTTACAGGATTTGGGTATTTAGGCTCTATCAATGCATTTATGACCTTTTTCTGTTCATTAATAAAGCCCATTAGACCATACCACGTTTCGTAAAACAACATGCATTCACTATGCGACAACTGTGCAGTTTGAGCTTGTTCCGTCAAACGACAACATTTTTTATATTTTTTGCCACTACCACAAGGGCATAGGTCGTTTACTCCTATTTTTTTTCTTTCTTGAATAACAAATTCAGTTTCATTTTCAGCTTTTGGGGGTTGATTAGCTTTCATGACTTTGTGAAGCTCGCTTGGAGAGTATCCATTATTAATCCATATTTTTGTATTATTTCTAGCCTCCATAAACAAGTTAAAAAATTTCTGAGCTTCTTTTTCCCCCTTGAAAATTAAATTATAATTCTCAAGCAGTTCTCCTACTTCTTTGATACCCGTGCAGTAAGAGGAAATATCTTTTACTTCATTAAAAAGACGATATCTGTTGAGGTTATCAGGCCACTCCTTTAAAATAAAATCCCGCAATTTATTCCAGTATGATTCTTGTGTTGTGCTCTCATAATATTCATTTTCATATTTCTAGAACTCGTCTTTATCAGGAATAAATCTTGGTTTATCGCCTTGTGCTTTTATCCATGATTCTGCATAATTGAAATCGTCCATTGCCCAGTAATGGACAATATAGTCTTTATAAAAACAATACCATTTTGACTTGAGCACAAGAGGCAGTAGTAGTAGAAACAATTCATCGGTATTTGTTTGCTCGAAATTTTGGTTGTTAAATATTTTAACAAGCTCGCTTTTCGATATAACACCATATAGATTTACAGCTGCTTTAGCATAGGTGTTAAGCAGTTTTCGTACATAAGCTCGTCCATTTGGACAACGGGTAACAGCATCTGGTGGGTTGTATTTATCATAAATTTTCTGTGCCTGTTTTTCAGTCATTTTATCCCTCACTTTTGATGATAATTATTCGTTAGTATTGGCCAGTGCTTTTTTGGATTTCCCTATCTGTTATACGCACTTTTATCATTGAACCCATTGCTTTTACAAATATCGCCTATTTTTCTCCCATCATCATTTTATAATGTTGTTCTTGTTGCATTGCTTCAAAAATTGTTTTAAGTACTTCTTTGTACAAGCAAACATCTACACAATCATCAATATAGTTCAAGCCGCCGCTTATCCCAATAGAATTTATATTAACGTGAGTTCGACAAAATCGAAAAGTCGCTTTAGCGGCTTAATTGCGGAGCAATTCTCACATTATATTAATGTATGACAACATAGCGGTAGCAAGATGGTATTTAGAACC
>CAZJGG010000083.1:0-9582 GCA_964545475.1 uncultured Eubacteriales bacterium
ATGAAAAAGTTCGATGTGGTTTTATACAAAAATCTTACAAGTTTATTTCATATCAGGCAAAAATCGTTGCAAACCGTTATTTTCTGCTATAATGTCTTCAAATAATTCTTGAAATAAAACGGAGGTATTTTATGAAGTTCAGAAGAAAACCCAAAAAAGCAGCAACAATTTTGTTAATTGCTTCTATATTAATGTCTTCATCTTTTTCTACATATCAAACAGTGCTGGCGGCGGTTAAAAGCACGCCGGTTAAACTCATTGTTAACGGAGAGGAACTTAATGACCTACCTATGTCGCCGGTTATTTTAGATAATTATACCTTTGTTCCGGCCAGGGAGGTTTTTGAGAAAACCGGGGCTTTAGTGTCATGGAATCAGGCTTCTAAAGAAATCCAAGTGGATTATGACAAGCAAAATCTAAAAATTCAAGTTGATAACGATACTGCGTTAGTTAACGGACAAGAAGTTAAAATGGCTGTTCCGCCGAAAATTATTAGCAATAAAACAATGATACCATTAAGATTTGTTTCTGAAAGCTTCGGATTCAATGTGGACTGGGATTCAGCTACAAATACAGCGGCAATAAGTTCAAATACAACGTCATTACCACCAACGTTAGATATTGGTATACTCTCGGCAGTTGGGGAAAGCATTGAAAACAATACTCAGCCATATCAGCCGCAAGAGAGTTACCCTGTTATCCCAGAAATACCCAGTGAACCAGTAAGCACTCCCTCACCATCAACTGATATAAACGTTGAAAGTCAAAGTTTATCAACTTTGCTTGCAATTGATGTGTCAACAGAGCAAATTTCAGAGTCAAAAGCAGCAGAAACACAAATTACAGCAATAAAATCCCCTGGGGAAAACAATTTGGGCTGTTTTTCAATTGAAGCGTCGTCGGAGATAAGTAAAGTTTCTAAATTTTTATTGTCTGACAACAGGCTTGTAATAGATATTAGCAATGCCGAGCTAAAAATGACGAACACAGAAATTAATGTAAACGACAACTATATTTCAAAAATACGTGCTGCACAAAATGTATTAGAGCCGACAAAAGTGACCAGAGTGGTTTTTGAACTTAAAAGTGGGTCGGAGTTTAAAGTTGGCATAACGCCTGACAGAAAAACAATTAAAGTTGAATTTGAAAAAAACGCTGTAACAAACGTTGAGTTTACTTCGGACCAAATTTCAGACTTTATTACGCTTACTTTTAAAAATTCTCCGTCAGCTAATGTATATCCTCTTGATGAACCTAACAGAATAGTTATTGATGTTCCAAATGCGAAATTAATTAACCAGGTTGAGAAGACAGTTTCCGGCGTATTATCAAAAAGTATTAGAGCATCTCAGTTTAATGCTACAACAGCAAGAATTGTTGTAGATTTAAATGAAATTGTAATGATTCAGACTATGACACAGGCGAATACTCTAACCGTTAAACTTTCAAGACCAACGTTCAAAAACATTAAATACGATGTAAATAAAAAAACAATTCAAATTAGTAAGCATTCCGGCGTTTCCACGGATATTGCAAATTGGAAACATGATGACCAATATAAAAATTTAACATATACATTTACGCTTCCGGGTGATTACAGCGAATTAATTGGTTACGGCGAATATGTACTTAACGATATTTTTATTAAATCAATTAATATTCAAAATAACGCAAGCGGCTTAACAGAGCTGTCACTTAAAGAAAACAGAATTTTAGCTTACACAGTTACAGAAGATGATAAGTATATTTACATTAAGGCTATGCTGCCGCTTGAAAAATATAAAAGAGTTATTGTTTTAGATGCCGGGCATGGTGGGCATGATAACGGTACAAGCGGAAATGGTTTGGTTGAAAAAGAGATAAACCTAGATATTACAAAAAGAGTTCTTGCGTTAATTGAGCAAGAAGGGCAAATGAAAGCTTATTTAACAAGAACAGACGATTATTACCCAAGTCTTGAAGAAAGAGCGATTTTTGCTAATTCAATAGGGGATATGTTTATTTCAATACACTCAAACTCAGCAGACAAAAACCCATCTGCAAACGGTACAGAAACCCTTTTTGTTCCGCACAGTAACGACCAGACAGTAGGTCTTTCAACAAAAAAACTTGCGGAAATTATGCTCTCAAGCCTTATTAAGGAATTAGGTACAAGAGACAGAAAAATACAGGAGCGAGCAAATATTGTTGTGCTGAAATACACAACTATCCCTTCTGCGCTTATGGAAATTGCTTTTGTGTCTAACCCTTCCGAAGCCGCAAAACTTGCTACCCCGGAATTTAGGCAAAAAGCCGCCCAAGCAATTTATAACGGAATTTTACAAGCATATTCGCAATATAAGCCTTGATTTATCACAATTAATACGGCAGTTAATAATCAGAGTGGGCGCGCATTGCGCGCCCACTCTGATTAAAATCATTTAATCAGGAGGTACTATATTGTTTTCTGATATTAATCTTATAAAAACCATTGACAAGGAAAGCTATAAATCTTCTTTAAAAAACTTGGAATTAAAGCTAAAAGAATTGCAACTGGTGGTTGCTGAAATGAAAATTCCTGTTATAATAATATTTGACGGATGGAGCGCCGCTGGCAAGGGCACACAAATGAAGCGGCTTGTTTATCCTCTTGACCCTCATCTTTTTAATGTTTATCCAATGGCTAAGGTTACTGAGGACATGCAGATGCGCCCATTTCTTTGGGATTATTTTAATAAAACTCCTTTAAAAGGCCGAATAACTATATTCGATAAAGGATGGAGCAGAAATCTTGTTGCTGCACGCCAAAATTTATGGAAATTTAATGATAAAGAAAAGAAAAACTATTACAAAGATATTAACGCTTTTGAAAAACTGCTTACAGATGACGGAGCGGTTATTATTAAATTGTTTTTGCATATTTCCAAACAAGAGCAGCAAAAAAGAATAAAAGAGCTTATTAAAAGCCCAATCACCGCATGGAAGGTTAACCAGAACGACTTAAACAATTACGAAGAAAGCAAAGAAGAATATGAAATAATGATTGAACAAACAAGCACAGAGAGTGCTCCGTGGAATATTATTGAATCAAATGATAAAAAATTTGCTACAATTAAAATCTTTAACATAATTATAGATAGGCTTCAAAATGAAATTAATAAATTAATGAATAAAAAACCCGAAAAGCAAATTGAATTTATTTCAACAAAAAATAATATTTTGCAGTCTGTAAACCCAAATCTAATATTATCTAACCAGGAATACAAGCAAAAACTTGACCATTATCAAGGAATGCTTTATGATATATCTAACAGGCTTTATCATGAGAGGCAAGGCGTAGTTATTGTTTATGAAGGCTGGGATGCAGCCGGAAAAGGGGGAAATATAAAAAGAATTACCGAAGAGCTTGATCCGAGAGGTTACGAGGTTGTTCCAATTTCCGCACCTACAAAAGAAGAACTTGACCACCATTATTTATGGCGGTTTTATAAAAAACTGCCTAAAGATGGGCATATTGCTATTTTCGACAGAAGCTGGTACGGACGGGTTTTAGTTGAAAGAATTGAAGGTTTTAGCGATGTTAACACTTGGTCCAGAGCTTATAAAGAAATTAACGATATGGAAAAACACTGGGCAAACCACGGCATAATATTTTTTAAGTTTTGGCTTCATATTGATGACGACGAACAACTAAAACGATTTGAAGCAAGGCAAAATGACCCGGTTAAAAAACATAAAATAACTGATGAAGATTGGCGAAACAGAGAAAAGTGGGATTTATACACCCAGGCTGCAAACGACATGCTGGAGCTTACGTCTACTAGCTATGCGCCATGGACAATTATTGAATCCAACGATAAAAAACATGCAAGAATAAAAACATTAAAAATTGTAACAGAGGGTATTAATAAAAGGCTTAAATAAAAAGGCTTAGATAAAAAGGCTTAAATAAACAGGCTCTAAGGGGGTAAGAATGGAGTATCCAACGCTTTACAGAAGAAGGTTTATCCCGCTTGAAATAGTAAAGCTTTCAAAAGACAAAATAGTTCATATTGATGAAGACATTATTGTTACAAGCTGGGAAACTATAAAACCAAGAGATGATTTTAAATGGGGGCGCTCTTGTTATTTTATTAAATTGGGGTATAAAATAAGCGCATTTTACAGGAATGACAACAGCTTGCTTTATTATTACTGTGATATTATAGATACCCAATACGATAGTGAAAAAAATGAATATATTTTTAACGATTTACTTGTAGACGTAGTTATTGATGAAAACGGATTTGTGAAAGTACTGGATTTAAACGAACTTCCCGAAGCACTTGAAAAAGGGCTAATAACCACAGAGCAGCTAAAACAGGCTCTGTTTTGTTGCGATAGCCTTTTGAATATTATTTACAACGGAAAATTTAATGATCTGACTTCTTTTTTAAGGTGATATGATGGAAAAAGATTTACACGAAGGGCATAGGAATCGTGTTAAAGAAAGGTTTTTAAACGATGGGCTTGACTCCTTTGCAGACCATCAAGTTCTTGAATTTTTGCTCTTTTACTGCTATAAGCGTATAGACACAAATGAAATTGCCCATAAAATGATAAAAGAATTCGGTTCATTACATAATTTGTTTGAAGCAAGCGCCCAAGAAATCTCAAAACGCTGCAAAGTTTCATTAAACGTTGCCGTTTTAGTATCTTTGGTGCCTTCTCTTTCAAAAAGATACTTTTTGAGCAAATGGGATAAAAAAGAGATAATTGACACCTCAAAAAAGGCAGGGCTTTTTGCTACTGCGCTTTTTACCGGAATGACTATTGAATGTTTTTACTTAATTTGTTTAAATAACAACAGAGCGCTTATATATTCCGCAAAGGTTTTTGAGGGCACTATTACAGAAACACCTGTCTATCCCAGAGAAATTGTAATAACGGCACTAAAGCATGATGCAGCAAGCGTTATTTTAGCCCATAACCACCCTGGCGGTATATTATCTCCATCTAAAAGCGATATTGAAGCTACTAAAAAAGTCATATCAGCTTTGGAAACCGTAAATATTGAAGTTATAGACCACATTATTGTTGCCGGAGATAAATACTTCAGCTTTTTCGAGAAAAAAACTTTACCGTTATGGTATTGAGTGTGTTATAATACGCTTAGAAAGGGGATAATATGATAAAGATTGACATAATTTCAGGCTTTTTAGGGGCTGGTAAAACAACATTTATTAAAATGATGCTCAAACATTATATGAACAAGGGGGAAAAGTGTGTTTATGTCGTAAATGAATTCGGGCAGCAAGGCATTGACGGAATCTTAATGGAAAATGAAAACTGTTCCGTGTATGAGCTTGCAAACGGATGCATATGTTGCTCACTAAGAACAGACTTTGTTGTAGTTTTAAAAGACATTGTTGAACAAATTAAACCGGACAGAATTATTTTTGAGCCTTCCGGCGTTTTTGTGTTTGCAGATTTTTTCTCTTTTTTAAACCAGCAAACATTTGCCGGAAAATGCGAAATAGGTCATAGAATATCTATTGTAGATGCAGTAACGTTTCCAAAAATTTATCGCAGCGCTTCTTACTTTATCCAAAATCAAACTAGAAACTCCAGTCTTGTAATTCTAAGTAAAACCCAAATGGAAAATGCCAACACCGAAGAAACAATTTGCGACATTAAAAACATTAACCCTAACATTGCTGTTGTTAACGTAAATTGGGACGAATTAAACGATGAAGCTTTTGAGGAAATTTTGAAGCCAGTTCCCTTCGTGCCTGTAAAAATAAATTTAAGAGACAGCGACAACAAAGTTATACGTAAAATAACAGGCGCAAAAAAAGAGCGGCATGCAAAATATGAAACATTAAGCTTTGATGCTGATAAATTCAATTGCTTCGATGATGCCGAGGACTTCACCAAGTCAATTATAAACAAAAAATACGGAGACGTTATTAGAGGAAAGGGCTTTGTAAACATTGCCGGAGATACCTATTTAATTAACATTGTTGGAGATACGTATGACATTACTCAACATAAATATGACGAAGAGAGTTTGTTTACAATAATTGGAACAGAGCTAAAAAAGGGTGATGATAATGCGTGAAGAGAAGTTGAGAAAAAAAATAATTAAATTCAGCGGTCTGCTTGAAGTTTATATTTCTATATTAATAATAATAGCTGTTTCTGTTTTTTCAATAAATATAGTTATAGATATTGTGAAAATTATTCCTGCACTTTTTACAGATGAAAATTCTTTTTTTGTAGAACAGTTTTTAGGGCGTAGTTTAGAGCTTGTAATCGCCATAGAGTTTGTTAAAATGATTGCTCATAATACGCCGGGTTCAACTATCGAGGTTTTAATATTTACTATTGCAAGAAGTATTATAGCAACCCATGGAAATTCACTTTACCAGTTACTTTTTGGCATTTTGGCAATTGCAGTATTGTTTGGTATAAGAAAATGGGCTCATAAATATGACAGAAGCCCAGTTAATGTATTATCAGACAATAATAACAGGGAAAAGGGCATTTTTTTTAACGCAAATATGTTAGTAACAAAAATTGGCGAAATTATTGGAAAAAAAATTCCTGCAAGAAAAGAAGATACAGTTGGAAAGCTTGTTGAAAGCTGCCTTAGAAGCAGAAAGGGCGGTTTTAAAGAAGGGGATATGCTTGAAATTGGTGGAGTATGCTTTATTGTAGATAAGATAAAAGACGAGAATATTGAACAAGTGGAAGTATTAAAGGAATAAACAAAATCAATTAAATGGAGAATTGATATATGTTAAAAACCTATATATACACTGATGAAGAATTATGTTATGGATGTAATAAATGTATTTTAAAATGCCCAACACATGCAAACAGTGCTTCATTTGTTAACATGGAAAACAAAATTTATATTAATGAAGAGCGTTGTATTAATTGCGGTGAATGTGTTAACATCTGTAACCATTCTGCAAGAGCATTTAATGACGATACCGAGGCTTTTTTCTCAGATCTGGCAACCGGCGCTAAAATTTCTGTAATCGTCGCACCGGCGGCACGAACGAATTTTAATAATCTGGGTAAATTATTTGGTTTTTTAAAGAAAGCTGGGGTAAATTCCATTTATGATGTTTCCTACGGAGCGGATATTTGCACATGGGCTTACATTAAGTCAATTAATGAACAAAAGCTAAAAACAGTTATAGCTCAGCCATGCCCTGTTATTGTAAATTATATTGAGCATTTTAAGCCTGCTCTTATAAAATACCTTTCAAATGTTCAAAGCCCGGCAGTTTGTACTGCAATATACTTTAACAAATATAAAAACATTAATGATAAAATAGCTTTCCTTTCGCCTTGTATTGCTAAATCTAATGAATTTACCGATGTTAACACCGCTGGAGTAATTCATTATAACGTTACATATAACAAATTAAATGAGTATTTGCAAAATAACAATATTAATTTAAACGAATACCAATCAGCAGAATTTGATAACGATGACGGAGGGTGGGGGTTTGCCTTTTCAAGACCCGGAGGTTTAAAAGAGAATGTTCATTTTTATTTGGGTGAAGATAAGTGGGTTAAGCAGATTGAAGGCATGGAACACGTTAAAAAGTATCTTGAAGAATATGACAGAGATGTGCGTTCCGGCAAGCCTGTGCCGTTGCTTATAGATGTCTTAAACTGTCAGCATGGGTGTAACCTCGGTACGGCTGCTGGCAAGGATTTATCTCTAAACTCCATTGATTATCAAACCAACAACAACAAAGGAAAGTTTTCAAAAGAAGACGGAAAGCGGCTTTTTGATTATTTTAATAAAAATCTTGATTTAAAAGATTTTATAAGAAACTATTCTGATAAAAGCAAAGATATAAAGTCCCTTGATGAGCATAATATTGAAAGCGTATTTATGAAGCTTGGCAAAGATACAGAAGCAAAAAGAAAAATAGACTGTTTTTGCTGTGGTTATGGAAGCTGCCGAGAGTTTGCCATTGCAATAGCAAGTGGTTTTAATCATTGCGACAATTGCGTGCACTATCTGGAATCAGCTTTAGCTAATAGCCTTGTTGACTTTGATAAAACTTTTACGAAATTATCTGAGAATTTAGCACTTATAAATACTAGAATAAAGGAATTTGATAAAAATTCTAAAGATTTGCATTCAATTGCATTTCAGACTAAAATTATATCTATAAACGCCAATATAGAGTCTGCCCATGCAGGCAGCAGCGGCAAAAGTTTTGCAGTCCTTGCATCAGAGATAAAACGTCTTGCCGAGGGTTCTTCTGATGTTATCGACACAAACACACAAAACTCTGAAGAAATTAAGCAAATGATAAAAGAGTTGGATAAATCATTAATTAGCATACGGAAAGAGCTTCACCGGGTTATGAAAGTCACGTAATATAATGAGAGCTTAATAAAAATTGCGCCTTTTGCAATTTTTATTAAGCTCTCATTATTTAAGGCGACCTCTAAACACGCCCTGGCGTATTAAAATCCACTTCATAAACAAAACTTAGCTTTCTACGGTAGTCAAGCTCAACTAAATCGGCAGGGGTTATTTTGCTGTCCTGTTTTTCAAAATATTCTAAGTTTGCATATTTTAACATTTTATAAACAAACTGAGAGCAAAACATAATGTTGGATTTATGAGAGTATTTTAAAATAAGCCCCATAATATTATAAGCGCTGCCCTGGCAGTTTATTTCATAAATTTTGTCAATAATCATCTTTTTTTGCTGGGGCGTAGTTTCCAAACTATACACAATAATTGAAGCATCACTTTTCTTGTTAAAATATTCTATCATTTCTCGGTTTAAACCGGGCGGATATACCCTTTCACCGCCGTTATAGCTTAAAATCGTTTTTAAATCCGCATCAAAGGAAAGCGAGGCATGGTTATACTGTTTTTTTGTAAAAACTGAAATAATCTCGCTTGCGGCACTGCCCGTATTTGATATTACAATATAAATCCGAGGGTCATTTATTGTGTCGTAAGCCGCATTAAAGTAGTCCTCTGTAAGCGTTCCGTTATTTATGTACCTAAAAGAGTTGTGCCTTGGTAGGTCTGTTACTATATCCTCAATGTTATCAATGGAAACGCTGTCACCGATTTTTTTAAGGTTTTCTATTGTGGAAGTTATATTTTCTTTATGGTTTTTAATCTCGTTAAAACTAAACGTAGAAATATCCTGCAGCGACGGCATATAAAACGATACATATTTATTTACAACAAAGAAACGCTCAATTACAAACGGAAATAATATACCCACCACGCTAAACAACCTACCCAAAAAAGGCTTTATCCAAATTTCATTAACATTAAAGTCTATAAGCCGGTTGAAATAAAGCAAAATAATAAACAAAAAGCTGTAAGATACAATCATCAGCAGCTTTAAGCGTTTTTTTGAAGGAATGCTTATTGCCCTCATAACAACAAATATGTACCCATACAAATACGACAGCGCAAAAAGCTGCCTGTTGCCATAAAAAAAGAAGCCAATTAAAAATAATGCCACGCAGGTTCTTAAAATTATGTGATAACGTTTTATTGTTGACATTGCCATTCCTCGTTTGTTATGTATAAATTTTGGGTTTATTTGTAGCAAATGT
>CAZJGG010000084.1:0-2351 GCA_964545475.1 uncultured Eubacteriales bacterium
ATCTGAAATTTTCCAAATAAGGATTATTCAACACGCCCCATTAGTATTTAATCCTTTTGATTTTTTATGTATGCAAAACATATATTTGAGGTAAAATACCATTTGAGGTGAAGAAAATGGATAATACTAAAGCAAAGTCAAAAGACAGCAAAAACGAATCCCTTACTAAAGAAACTGAAAACCAAAAACGAAATATGCCTAAGCACGACACCCATAATGAGAAAAAATAGAAGGCTTTGAACAACGTTTGGAGTTGTCTTGGTTTTAAGTAAGACAACCCCAGAATATACATTAAAAAATTGATACGAAAATCCTAAATATCTGTAAGAGGCTGTTTAGAATTTCCATTCAGCCGTATTTTTGGTTATTTTTTCGTTATTCTACGCCAGCGTGAAACGCCAATACAGTAGACAAGTATGAACGTTCGCCTCTTCCTTGTAATTCAAAAAATTTGCTCGAAAATCCGCTAAAAGCGAGTTTTTAGATGTTTCCTTAAATTTTTTTACCCCTTAACAGCACCCATTGCAAGACCTTGAACAAAGTCTTTTTGAACAAGCCATACAAGGATAACAACAGGTATCAATGTAATCAGCGCAGTAGCAGACATTGGACCCCAAGCAAGCCCCCTGTCTGTAATAAAGCCTGCAATAACAACGGGCAATGTTTTAGAATTTTTGATACTAAGTATTACAGCAAATAAGAATTCATTCCAAGTAGCCACAAATGTTAGAATTGCTGACGCAATCAAGCCGGGCTTTGTAATAGGCATTACAATGCTAAAAAAGCGGCGGGCAAAACCGCAGCCGTCCAACAATGCAGATTCCTCTATAACGTAGGGAACTTGCTCGAAGAACCCCATCATCAACCATATTACCAAAGGGAGATTAAAACTGGTGTTCATAATAATCAGTGCAAGTTCTGTGTCCATTAGTTTTAATGAACGCATAACCAGATAAACAGGTATCGCAGTAGCGATTGCAGGGTACATTTTCTGCACCAAGAACCACAGCCCGAAAAAAGCTCTTGCCTTCTTACCGATAGAACCTCTTACAACTGCATAGGCAGCCATACTGCCTATAATCACAGTAATAACTGTAGTGACAAATGTAATAATAAAAGTATTTGATAAATAGGTCCAAATTTTATCACGCGTAAATACTTCTATATAGCTGTCAAGCGTAAAAGATTTCGGGAAAATTATCGGTGGATAAGCCAAATAATCCTGAGATTGTTTAAATGAGCTTGAAGCAAGCCAGTAGAGCGGAAAAACAACCATGGTTACGCTGCTTACAAGAAGAAATATTTTAATAGGTACTCCCGCAAAATTACTGATAACTGAATCAATGGATGTAACATCTCTTACCTGTTTGTTTCGCTTTACCATAAGCTGTCCTCCTCCTTCTTTCTCCAACGCAAAAACAGCGTACTGCACATTGTCATAACAATTACAAATAAAATAGCAAGTGCGGCAGCATATCCTGCATCAAAAAATCTAAGCCCCTGTTTATAAATATAATTCGGGAGCATTTCAGTTGCCGTTCCAGGTCCACCGTTTGTCATAACATAAACAGTATCGAATACTTTAAATGCGTCTATAAAGCGTATCATCAGTACAATTATGAGAATAGGCTTCATAAGTGGCAGAACGATTCTTCTAAAAATCTGCCTAGGGTTTGCACCATCAACCAAAGCCGCCTCAATACAATCACCCGGAAGAGCCTTAAGCCCTGCTGCGCAGATGACAGTGACCCATGGCGTAAGCTGCCAAACATTAACCAAAATAACTGATAACATAGCCGTTTTCGGAGCGCTCAGCCACGTAATGCTTGGAATTCCTATAAAACTTAATAGATAGTTGATAATGCCGGTGGATGAATCTAGCATCATTCTCCAAAGAGTACCGATAGCAACAGGTGCCATAATCATTGGTATCATGAAAATAGATGTAACAATCCTGGCCCAGCCCTTGTCCGAACATATAATCATGGCAATCATCATGCCAAGAACTAATTCCAAACTCACCGAAATTACTGCAAAAACAATGGTGTTCCATGTGCTTATTTGCAATGTGGTATCTGTAAAAACACGAATATAATTTTCAAGCCCTACAAAAGACGGAACACTATTTGGAAGATTAAGTTTGTAACGGAAAAAGCTTAAATATAATGAATATGCCAAAGGAAACAAGGCAGTTATACCCAGAAAAATCAAGGTAGGCATAAGAAACATCCAAGATAATAGTTTATCACTAATTTTATTCATTTTCATGTCTTTCCTCCTAGAACGAACCTTATACCAAGTTGTGTTTAAAAACAATAGTATCAGTAATGTTCTTTTTCCTAAGAATATGT
>CAZJGG010000084.1:2451-9191 GCA_964545475.1 uncultured Eubacteriales bacterium
CTTCTGGAGGAGAATTTTTCAATGCCTGTTTAATACCTTCATCCATTTGTTTTACTGCCTCATCAAGCGAAATTTGATCAGTCAGATAACCACTTATAACTGTATTTAGCATAGTATCTACCTCAACTGAAGCCGCAATTCTCCACCACATATTCGCAGTGTCAAGCGCTTCTCTTACCGGATATAAACCAGCATCTTTAATTGATTGTTGTTCCCAAAACTCTTTTCTTGGTGAAAAAATTGCAAATTCGTCAAAGAATCTCTGTTGGTTTTCAACACTTGTATACATTTTAATCCATTCCCAGGCTAAATCCTTGTTTTCAGAACCTGCAGGTATTGCTAAATCCCAAGCTGAAAGAAGGGTAATACCTGTCTTTTCTTTAGGAATCGTAGCAAGAGCCCATTTTCCTACAATTTGTGATTTTTCTGGTTTATCACCGTTTAATGTTATACCGAGGGAAGGCCATGTTTCGCAAATAGCAGCTTTACCATCAAGGAATGCTTTAATGGATTCTTCCACACCCCATGAAAGGCTTGCAGGGTCCATTGAGCTTTGAAGTTCCTTAAGGTGTTGTAAAGTAGCTCTGGTTTCAGAAGAATCAATTGTAACGTTCCAATCTTCATCAGCCCAAGCGCCGCCCATAGACCATAATATGTAATCGAAAACGCCGCCAAGTTGACCGGGAGCTTCGGCAATTGTTACGCCGTACATGCCGTCCTTAGTAAGTTCGGCGGAAACTTTGCGATATTCTTCCCATGTGTCTGGTAAACCGTTTGGCAGAAGGTCTGTCCTGTAAGCAAAAACTTGAGGAGTGCTGGCATTTGGAATACCAATAATGGTATCCTGCCATTTACCGCTGTTGGCAAGCACGTTATCAATCCAAACAGACATATCGTAACTGTCTTTTTCAATATACGGTGCAAGGTCAGTTAAAAATGGCGCAAACTCGCCGTCCCACTGGCTGGCAACGTCTATAACGTCATATGCGGAAGTGCCGCCGGATGTTAAATCCAAAAGTGCCTTTTCGTGCAAAGTTACATAAGGGAAATCGACTACGTCAACTTTCGCCCCCGTTAGAGCCTCGAATTCCGGAACGATTGCTCTGGCCGCATCAGCATAAACGCTAGACATATAGAGCACAGTAAGGGTTTGCCCTGCAAATGGATTTTCCCCTTCCGCAGGTGCGCTGCTGCCTTGAGACGGCGCAGGGGTGGTAGTGTTGCCACCGGAACAGCTGGTAAGTATACCGGCTGCCATTACAATAACTAACAAAATTGCTAAAGATCTTTTCATTGTCATTTTCCTCCCTAACATAGTTTATACCAAGTCTTAACAATTAGACACACTGCTACAATACTAGATTATCACATTGCAAATGTTTTTTCAATACTTAAACTATAAAAAATTACAGTAAAACCATTAATACTCTCTCGTTTTGTAGCAAAAACACACAATTTAAATCTCAAATCCCAATAAACACTGTGTTTTAAAGCGAAAAAATCTGTAAATAATTATAAGAATATGTAGCATTTCGCTAAGAACCTTTTCAAAGTCTTCATTTTGGCGTCTTTTGGCAAATCTTCCAAATTACTGCGTTAGCGGCTTCTAGCATATATTCTCCGGATATGCATTCATAAAGGTAATGATGAATTGAAAGGTGTAAGGGCGCATGAAGAATGGCAAAAATCCGCATGAAGAATGGCAAAAACATTTTAATTAAAATTTTCTAATATATTTTCAATGAAAACTAAAAAGAAACAAGGCTATCAAAACAACCCTGTTTCTTTTTTAATGTTCTTTTTTAGCTATTTAAAGATTAGTTAAAGATTGTTCCTTTTATTCTTTAATGATTTGTATTTTTCATCGGGTATATATTGAAGAATATCCTGCACTTCACAATCAAGGACTTTACAGATGCGGCTTAAATATTCCAGATTTACTCGTTCGATTAGCTCGTGATACATTTCGTTTATAGTTGCCGGGCGAATTCCTGTTTTTTGTGCAAGCTCGGCTTGTGTCATGCGTAACTCGCCCAAAACTCTAGATAGATGTATTTTAATCATGACAATATCTACTCCTAAATTACTTATTTAGTATGATATTATCATTTTCAAGAATATTAAGACTGTTTTAGTAATTTTATTACAATATAGGTAATTGTGGTTTTAAAAAAAATTAATAATTTGTTATTATAAGTTCTTTATATGATTTATTGCCTGCATTTAAAGAAAGATTATTTGAACGTTGAATTTTATTGATATTCCAATCATTATAAAGTTGCTCAACGAAGTCGCAATCATTATACGAAACAATGGCTTTGCCTTTTATACCGTTTAAGTATTTATTAAGCATAATATGTTGTTCGTTTGCAAACTGAAATCCATAATATTGTTCTGCGCCGAAGTAAGGCGGGTCGCAATAAAATAATGTTTCCTCGGAATCGTGCTGTTCGATTATATTTTCAAAGCTTTTATTCTCAATTATAACATGCTTTAACCGATCTTTAACCGCCTTTAAAAAATCGGTATTGGTAATATCCCTGGATTTACCGCCATATGTAGTGACTTTTGCGCCATAGCTTGCCTTTATCATGTATAAATATCTTGCCGCTCTTTGAATATCTGTAAGTGCCTCAATATTATATAGACTTTTAAAGTCATTGAAAAAGTCTCTTGAGTTTAAAACAAGCTCCAACTCTTCGCCGATGGCGTTTGGATGATATTTAACACACTTAAAAAGGTTAGTTAAATTACTGTTTAAATCGTTATAAACCTCTATTTTAGCATGCTTATCATTGTAAAACAAAACCCATGCCGCACCGCCGAACACCTCAACGTATTTATTAAAATATTGGGGGAATTTACTGCAAATTTCTTTTCGTAAAAGCTTTTTCCCGCCCATCCATGCTATAAAGCTATCCATATTATTTATTTTCACTCCTGTTCATTATTTTGATATATGAATAACTTTTTTGTTTTTTTATTTATTTTTGTGTTTTAAAAATTAAATGTATCTTGAAGCAGATTCCAAAAGGCATAAGTGTTAGAGCGGAATCATGCTTTTTGCTTTGCTATTTTTATCGCTTCTAATTGTTGATTAGTCAAAACCCCCAAATTAACATACCTTTCTAGCTGGACTTCTGTCACATAACCTTTTAAATAACGTTCTTTTATAATTTCAAACATTTTGTTTTACCTCCAAAATCGCTAGCTCTAATTCAGTTATTTGTTGCCCATTATATCACCTCTATATTTCAGCATCTATTTCATAATTAAAATTAGCGTGTACTTGCCCTCCTTGCCCTGATCCCACAGCGCTCATACTAAATACTAACATCGTTGTTGATGCAGATATAATTGTTACAGTTGAAGAAGATGAAACTACATTAACAACATCGGCTATTCCATTTCGCCATATCCTCGCTGTTGGTGTAATTATTTTTTGTGTTTTGTATGTTATAGTACCTATATTTACTTCACCTAATCTATATGGTACAAATGCATTTCCCCCACCAAGTGATAAATAGCTACCTCCACTACTTTCGTAATACAATTGACAATTTAGTAATTCATTGCTGTATGTATTAGGAGTAAAAAGTGTTGCTGTTTCTCCTGTTTCCAGTTTTATCCAATTAATAGTTTTGTCGGTTACGGTAAAATCAACAACTGTAGCATTTGCATTTACTGAACCAGTTGCTACAAATGTGTTTTTAGTTATCGCACCGTCAATGCTGTAAGAAAGTGTAACAGTTTTGTTATTTATTTTTTGAAAGTCAGACCAATGCATTATATATTTAATGTTTATTGTGCCTGTTATTCTCATACCGCCTGTCACCTTGTTAATTGTTCCGATTCCGTTACATATCCATCTATCGGCACAATATTGGTTTGAGGGGTTTGTAAACGATGTACCTCGCTGCCAAATTTTGAAACTGCTGTTAATTAATAAGTTTGGGTTCGATAGATTTCTTTTGCTTTCCTCAATATTGTCTATAAACCCATCATGGTCATAAGCCGTAAAAAGCCTTGCAATAGGCGTATTTACGCTCCAGCTTTTTGCAATGCCCTGAAAGCCCCTAGTTACATTTTGTAACGTGTTGCCGTTTTTTCCGGCATATAAAATAGTTTCGGCATCTTCTTGGAAGCCTAGTGTTGCAATGTTGGGCGCATCAGGAAGCTTGCTTCCATCGGTTACTGTTATACTGGTTTGTGCTGCGGTAATAGCTGATGTTATATATGTAATAGGGGAATTTTCTTTAGCTTTGTACATTTGTTTTGCCATTTAAAACACCTCACTATGATTGTGTAACTTTAAGCTTGCCAGCCGCAAAACGCAGGCTGTCTGCAGCCTCAATGAGTTTTGCCGATTCCAGAGCCGCATGGTACAGCATGTTTCCGGCTGTTTGCGCATCAAAAATTGCCGCATGGGTTATGTAGCCCCAATCGGCTGTGGCAATGCCAAAATCAATTTCCGCTGAATTTAAACAGGTTGCAACTTCTCCCACTTGCGTTGGGCCAGAAAATGCAATTTCTTTTCGTGAATAGCCACCGCCGGAAACTTCCGTTCCAGTTGAGCCTGTTTCGCCCGGGTCGGTTGTAAAGAGCGCAACGTATACCTTTGTTATAGTCGGAAACGGCTGCGCCCTTAATACTGCATTAAGTACTTTTTCCTCCAAATAGTTGCTCATTGCCATAATATCAATCCTTTACAAGAATTTATTTTGAAATCTTATTTTTGCTTCTACCGTTCTTGCGGTAACATTATCCTGCCATATTAAAATATTATCTCCGGAATAAAACTTAAAGAAATTGCCTGTAAATTTATCCATTATATTTACATTGTTTTGTGTTGCATAAAAGTTACAAAGGTTAATTTCTATTACATCGCCGGGCTTAAAGCTTAACCCTGTAATCTCTAAAAAATCAATTGCGGCTGACAACGCTTCAATATAAAACTTTGATGCTCCATTAAAAGTTGACACTGTGCATTTAACCGCTCTTGCTTCTAAATGTGCAGATGAATGAGCGATAAATTGTAAAGAGGGTTTTTGTATCCTATAATTATCTGCAATAAAAAAAGCGCAGCCGTTAAGACTTGTCGCTATGCCAACATCAACAATCATTTTTGCGCTAAAACTCGAGACACCGCTTATTGAACCTGAATGGGTAAAATGCCTATTAAACATAGTGTGATTAAACAAACCATAAGGCATTTCATAGTGATTAACATACCGAACCCGAAGCGGCTCATTATACATCTTAGCAGAGCTTATTATATTTGCTTCCGCTTCCAGCGGTCTTAAAATAACAGCATAAAAACTTGATTCAGCTGTGAAATTCGCTGTACAGCCTGCTGATAAAGAAGCACTGCCGAAAAGACTTGAAGTGCTTTTAAAATCAAGGGGTAACAATAAAGCTCTGTATCCGTTTGCAACCATTACTGACGTATTGTCCCCAAAAGCAGTGTCACTGTATCTAACAGTTGGTAGTCTATTAAACCTTAAAAACATATTAAAACCTCGCTTAGCCTAGTCTTTTGACCTCTCTCTGGAAAGCTTAAGCCTTGTAATGGTTGTAGTGCCTATATTTTTTAATACAATTGTGCCGCAAGTTTTAACGTTTCCGGCTATATTTATAAGCACCCTTTGGTCCTGCACTGTAATAACACTAACTTGCAACTGAGTGTTTCTTAGGGCAAATGGCTTGCATTCAAACGCAACTTGAACCGACATGCGCTTTAGGCTCTGCTCAATGGCTATAGCATCAAAAACTTTCGCTTCATAAAATTTGTCCGGCTCATCATCAAAAACAAGGTTGCCGCTTCCGGAAAGCCACCCTGCCATCTGCCGCTTTTTTGCCTGCATGTCATATAAATCCTTGAAATGATAAATAAAGCTGACAGTTATAATGCGGTTGTCGTAAACAGGCTCACGCTGTAAGTCTATTTTACCGTCTATAAACGGTATGTCTATCTGTTGTCTTTTAACCGCCGGAAGCAAGCTCCTGTCTACACTTTTCATAATAAGACCAAAATCTTTGTAACTGTGCTTTTCCTTAAATTTCAAACCATAGCTTGACATGTCCGCCCACTTTCTGCCAAAATAAAAAAGCCTGTTTAAAGGCTTTTTTATTTTATTAGTTTTTTATTAGTCCCTGTTTTATTAAATCGTCTTTGTTAACATATGGCAGATTGTCTACTTTTTTCGTCCTTATTGGTGAACTGGAATCTTCATACTTAATTGATATAATAAGTTCTTTATCTCCAGTGTTTTTATCATATTCATATAACTCAAACTTATCATCATATGGTATTAAGGTATAGCCTGTTAAGTTAGGTAGATCTGCTATATATATCCATTCGTCGTTTTGCTCAAAAGGTTTTGGTGCTTGCAATACATGCGTTTCATTATTAGTTATTTCCACCGCTTGTTTCTCTCCATTCCAATTAACATTAGCTCCTAAGGCAGTTGCTAAATCTGCTGCTGAAACAAAATTTCTAGCATTTACTTCTCCCTCTTTTACAACTGAAATCACTTCTACAGGTTTTTTTGTGCCGTTTATCTCGATGGATATTTTGTCTGTAAATACTGCGGACTTAATGTTAGGTACTGCCGCAAATGCCGTCACGCTTAAAGATAATACAATGCCTGTTAATAAACCTGATACGAATTTTTTCATATAGAATCGCTCCTCGTATAATATGTTTTGTTAGACAAATTAGTTAGGGTATCTAGTCAAAA
>CAZJGG010000085.1:0-9184 GCA_964545475.1 uncultured Eubacteriales bacterium
TACCATAAATTTGGATGATTATTCCATTTACACTAAATGATGTTCACTCCCATTTCAAGTCGAGGCCGTTATGACCACTTCGATACTTCTCCGTATATATGTTAGCCTTAAAGTCCGTTATCTTCCACTCGGAAAAAGGGCAGACATTTAGGGCAGACATAGCAAATAATTTAGTTTTTGTACCCCTGAGAAACCGCATAAAATCAAGGGTTTGCGGGCGTCTCCGGTATTTAGGACGGAAGTATTTCGAGTGCGTCGTTATTTATATCAATTACATTTTCACGCTTCAATTCACCAACCCGATGTGTAAGTTTAGCTTTATATAATTCATAATCCTTTAATTTAACACCGGAATTTAAGTCCATAAAAAACTGCTCTATCTCATTTTGACTTCCAATTGACACCATATCAAACTTAACATGTTCTAATAAATACTGACTATTTATATTAGCATATTTTTGAAGCGAGATTTTTTCTAATAATTTTTTCATAGAAAAAGACGTAAAATCAGTCACTGTTATATCATTTATTTGTGCTCCTTTTTGCGTCAACAAGCTGAAAATTTCGTTTGCTTTTGGTCTTCCTACAAAACTATACCATCCTGCAAAGCAAGCAGTATCTTGTTTTTCAACGTGTAATTTATACAATATCATAATCATAAGGGTCGTCAATCTTTGTTGTCCATCGTATATCTCAAGCGGTTTATTTTTATAATCACTACAGTATGTAATGACGCAACTAAAGTCAAAATCTTCTCCTGCCTGGCATTTTGCAAGCATAGCATCTAACAAATTTTCTAACTTGTCTTTTCCATCTCGGCCTTTTCCCCCAGCACCCATTACATAATCTCTTTGAATTTCAGGGATATGCAAGCCCTTTTCATATTTCGCTTTCAAATCATGTAAAGTTATTTATTTAGAGTCACCCATTGTAACTATTCTCCTTAATACTGTTAATGAGTTGTGCTATACATTCATTCAACTCATCTCCATCCATACCTCTGTTAATGCAACACCAATCGTTATTCGCTTTTTTGGGGAGATGACTTGCTTTCTTTTTATCACATTTTTCGATATATAACTGTGATTCTAAAAAATAACTGATGTCCCAAAAGTCTTCAGAAGACTTTGATATTTCATATGCCCACTCAAAAAAACAAAATTTCTCTCTTGCCGCAACATCTTTTAATGCAATACTCTTATCTATATCATATTGTGTAAACAAACTAAAAAATCTATATTTTTTTTTGCATTCTAAAAGCATATATATAGCATTGTATGTATTCCATACTATAGGTTTGTTAGGCGTAACATATTCAATCCCTATTTCATTTAAAAGACTTTTTAATATTGTTTCAAAGTACTTTAAGCGTTTAATTTCAGTGCTAAAACAGTATCCCTTTGTACTTGTGCCTGCATATTTATCACAAAACAGAATTTTTAATCGATTAATATCGGGGTGTTTGTCAAAATCATCATATCTTTGTTTAATAAGCTCCCACATAGTTTGATAATTGGTGTTATATAAATAGTTTGCCAAAAAACTAAATATGCTCAAAGTCTCGTTTCTATTACTTTGATGCATATTTTTTGTTTCGTTATCAATATCGCCATCTATTGGGTTGTCACTAATCATATTTGCTCTTATGTAATCAGATATTACAAAACGTGTTTTATTTTCGTTTATATTAAGAAACTCATCGATAGGTTGTGATGTTGTTTCATGATATAACATTTCTACCTGTTCCTTAATATATTTAGCTAATCCTTTCTTTTTTTCTCCAGATACAATAGCATCAATGCCCAACCTACCAATAATTGTTCTGGTTTTACAGCTCCAAATTTCTTGAAATTGATTTGAATATACCGATTCTCTTATCTCGTCATTACTTACTTCGTTATCCACATCTGCTGTTGAAAACAATTTTTGGAAAGCTTCGCACATTTTGTATATGTCCAAACACTCATTGTCTCCTAAATCTAAATAACTTTTCACTTCATTATTAACCAGCTTATTCAGACGGAGTTCAATTACGTTTTCCATTAATTTATCTTTAAAAATATCATCAGCTTTTTTTGTTTCTTTTACAGCTTGCTCAAGACATTCTCCATAAAACGTAAAAATTGAACGAAAAGAGATTGGAATTATCATGGATATATAATTATTGAGTAATCTCTTGGTATCTACAGATAAGCTATCATATTCTTTAAAAATATCATCGTTCTTAAGACGATGCTCTATAAAATACCTTCTTCTTTTACACTCATTAATTTGGGAATCTCGTTCGAAATCATAATTAAAATTGATAGATTTTCTATCTAAAAAAGCCATAAATAACTTTAAAGTGATTAGACGTTGCTGACCATCTAGTATCTGAAGGGTGTTTTCTATCTTATTGTTATAAATTGTGATCATATTAAGTTGATAAACTTTGGTTTCATCTTTTATATAAGAATCCCACAAATCTTCAGCTAATTCAGAAGCACACTCCATGGACCATTTATAATTTCTTTGAAGCAATGGAATATACGTACCCTTATCTTCAATAATATCCATTATATCAGCTACATTCTTCATATTTCCCGTTTTACCCATGGTAGTTTCTCCTATCCTAAACGGTTTCGCACATCCATTAAAATAAATCCTAAAAGGTTTAACCCCTTCCACTTTAAGGGTTCAAGTAAGCAATCTGCACCCTTTCTCATTCCAATTCCCCATATTGTATCGTAAGGACTTGCTTCCGCCAAAATTTTATCCTTTGTGTTAATAAGAAAATTCAGTAGTTCAGTATTTTGAGAAAATTTAAGTATATTTCCACGCATAACAATTTTGCTTTTTTCTTCATTCCATTTCTTATCATCAAAATTTCTAACAAGCCGACCGTACTCTTTTATTTCTTTGGGGTTTCTGCTACATATAATTTTTTGTGCATATTCAAAATCTTCGAATAGTATCGCTTTCCAATACATCATATATTGCTCTACACAGCAAAAAAGAATTTGGTTTTCAATAAATACACACTTCCACCACTGACTTAGGCAACTTTCTGTTATAATACCATCTTTTGATGGCTGATGTCCCCAAAAAAAGCAAAAATCATCCTCAGAATATGCACCATTTAAATCGTCTATACTATATTTCATAAAATATACTTTACCAAAATCTTTTTTTATTAGTGCCTGAATGCCAATATCGCCGACCTGCATTGCGTTCCAAATACAGGATTTCATATACTGGAAATGGTTTTTAATCTCCGATTGTTGACAAGCCATTGTAAAATCAGACTTTGCAGTTTCAAGCAGACCATAAATTGAAATGTTCACATCATCAAGTTTGATATATGGCATTAGCTTGTCGTAAACTTTTGCGTAGGTCACAATAGAACCTTTCAGGGTCATATTGCTTTTGGTGGTAAGCATTTCGGTTAAAGCCTCGGTAAAGAGTTTTATAACCGAAAATTCAAACTCGTTTCGCACGTCTGTTTTGGCGCATAGCTCAAAATGTCTGTATTCTGTCATCAAACGAATAGCGGCAAGCATTCTGCGTTCATCATCAACATACCAATAGGGCAGTGTGCCTTCGTTCAAAATCTCCTCATAAACCAAATCCTCTAAATCATTTTCAGAAATTCTATCCATCAATTTATCCATCAAAGGCTTTTCGCTTTCAGACTTCTCAAAAGTGCCACTCGCTGATAGATTGATAGAGTGAGTATCACTAATTTCAGTATTTTTCTCTTTAGTCTTATTAGTTTCCGCATTCGTGAAGTCTTGACATATTATTTGCGGAACTCTTGACTTCTGAAAAACGGAAGTCTTGACTTCCGCAGGTTGTAGATTTTCGGGCAAAAAAACATTTGTCGATGTTAAATCTTCATCAAAACCACCGTCGCAAGCAGCAGAAACATCATCTAAAGGGTTTTCTGACTTCTCATTTTCGGAAGTCAAGGCATTCTGTTTCTTCAATGCCGAACCGCTTGGATAACGAGAATGCCTGTGTTCTGGTCTTTTTAGCTGTGTTTCATCTACCGGTAATGACGTAAAACTTTTTACATAAATGATAGTAGGTTTGCCTTGCCCTTGCTTTTTTCGCTCTATTAAACCAATGCCTTTTGTGGTATCAAGCTCCGAAAGCAGCTTAATTATTTTCGTATGACCACAGCCTAAAAGCTCAATAGCATCATCTAATGTAAAATAGATGAAAACTCTGTTTTTGCTGTCAAACCAACCGTTTTTCATTGAAAGCGACATTCTGTCAAGCATAAGCCCGTAAAGCATTTTGGCATCAGTAGAAATGGTAGCAAAGCGTTCATCTGTAAACAGTATCTTAGGTATTCGGTAAAAGCTGTAGGCATCTGCCTCAGTGCCATAGTGATAATCTAATTTAAGTGGAGTTATACTCACATTTTCCCCTCCTTAATCTTAAAATTGGGCACAAAAAAACACCTGGCCGGATAATCTCCAGTCAAGTGTTATAGGTTTGTTATTTAGTTTTTGCTGCGCCATTGTTCAAGTAGCGTAATAATTGTTTGCTCCATTTCCTCGGTGGTGCAGCCTTTGGGAAAGTATTTGCTTAGTTTGTTCGCTTTTAAAGTGACTTGCACCGGCTTTTCAGTACCCTCAGACAGAATAACATCGATAACAGTGTCGGTTAAAGTGCCATCACTGCTATACTTTTTCAGTTTGGTAGCCTGTGCTATTGATGGAATTACAGCTAATTCCTCTACCTTTGATAAAAGCATAGTTTGTTCTGGCATTGATAGATAGGACAACTCCACCGCAGTGTTAAAGGCTAATTTCTTCTCGTCTACCATAGAGAGAAGAACGGGATCGAGTTCGGTTAAGCGGATATAGCGCTGAATTTGGTTTCTGCTTTCGCCGGATTGGTCAGCCACAATTTCAACAGATTTTCTTCCGTCGGAATGGTGCCCAAGTTGGGTACCATTTTCTTTTAAATGCCTACCAGTCTTACGCTTAATGGCATCTAACTTCATCCTAAAAGCAAAAGCCTTTTCGCTAAACAGCAGATTTTCACGTTGAATATTGCTGTCTACCATAATAATGGTGCTCTCTTCATAGTCCAAGTCACGCACGATAGTGGGGATAGTTTCAATTCCAAGGAGTTCACAGGCACGTTTGCGCCTGTGCCCGGAGATAATCTCATAGCCGCCATCTGCCTTTGGACGGGCGATAATTGGCATCAGCACGCCGTATTTTTCAATACTTTCTTTTGTTTCTGCCATTTTTTCATCATCAAGCACCTTAAATGGGTGGCGTTCAAAAGGGTATAGGCTTGAAATAGGAATTTGCAGTATACGCTCGCTGTCAGAAGATGGCGCACTATCTTCTGTTTGAAACAAATCATCAAAAGAGGTCATCTTTATTTTTGCGGCACTACTTTTCACGTCAACACCTCCGTAACCATATTTTCATAAGCCGCCGCCACTTTACCATTTGGGTCGTGGGCATAAATACTTTTACCCTCGGCACTTATCTCTGATGCACGAACCGACAAGGGGATAACACTGTTGAAAATACGCACTTTGCCTTTGTATGTATCGTGCAAAAGGGTAATAATGTCCTTTGTATAGTTGGTACGCATATCTGCCATCGTGATTAAAATGCCGCTTATCGTAAGCTTTGGGTTAATCTGCTTTTTCACCTTTGCAATGGTCTTGAAAAGCTGTTCCATACCTTTAATCGAGAGAAACTGTGCTTGCACCGGAATAATCACTTCATCAGCACAGGCAAGTGCATTTATCGTAACCATACCAAGACTGGGGGAGCAGTCCAAAACCGCAATATCGTAGTTATATTCGATATTTTTCAGATACTCACGCAAAATGCTTTCTCGGCTCATTGTGTTGACGAGAGTAACCTCCATTCCCGAAAGTTCAATATTTGCCGGTATCAAATCAATGTTTTCATCGTGGTGCAAAATGCCATCGGTGGGCGAAATATCGTCATCTTCAATGGTACGTTCCATAAGGTTAGCAATGGTAATGGGCAATTTATCGTGCTCAGTATAACCTAAACTTACAGTCAAGCTACCCTGTGCATCAAGGTCAATGGCAACTACTTTCTTGCCAAGTTTCGCAAGTCCGATAGCCAAGTTTACCGCTGTAACCGACTTTCCAACCCCACCTTTTTGGTTTACTATGGCGATTGTTTTCATCGGCAATGCCTCCTTACTCTGACAGTTAAATCGCTTAGTTGTAGCTCTGGCTCACAGGGGATACAATAATCCACCTCGCCATACTCCACCCTTGATTTCCTCCAAAATGGATATTCGCAGCGCCTTTCATCGTGTGAGAGGTACTCAATAATAGAACCGGCTGTGTAATAGTCACCTTGCTGCGTTTCATATCTGCCATCGGCATTTCTAAAAAGTGCGCTTTGATATTTGACAGGCAAGGATAGATAATCAATATTGCCTTGAATATCCCCAAGTGCTTCAAGAACCACTCGCAGTTCTCTTTCTAAAAAAATATCATTAGGGTTAGTGCGGTCAATGTCCAGTTCGCTCAGGTCGCCAAACTCGGCATAGCCTGTTATTTTGGCAATACGGTTAATGCGGTCGCTGATGGATTTCAGATCGGTTATCACTTCACAAGGTTTAATCATAATCATGTACTCCAATTCTTTTAAAATAGGCTTATTTTTGTCGTTAATATAACATCTCCTTTGTTTACAAGCATTTTTTATTAGTTTTTTGGCTTTATTTTTGTTTGGAAAAAGAATAAAGACAAACCTCAAACCCTTTATTTATCGGGGTTTTTCCGTTTGTCTTTATTATACCAGGAGGGCATTCGTCAGCGAGTTATCTACTATATCTGGGATATAATCTCAAGGCTATTTCGACTTGGCTTGGGCATGGTGACATAGGAACAACCATGAACCTGTATGCCCACATGGATTTAGATGCAAAGAGAAGTATAGCGGAAAATCTTAATAAGAAGTTTTCTAACATGGGCAGTTGATTTTAGACACGTTTTAAATTTTAGACAAAATTTTAGACAGACGGTAAAAATAATAAAAAAATAGAATCAAGGTTCGCCAAGAACCTTGATTCTATCAGTAAGACTAGACTGGGCTGGAAGGATTCGAACCTTCGAATGCAGGAGTCAAAGTCCTGTGCCTTACCGCTTGGCGACAGCCCAATATTAAATTGTTACAAGCGCAAGACGGGATTCGAACCCGCGACCCTCGCCTTGGCAAGGCGATGCTCTACCACTGAGCCACTTGCGCATATTTTAAAAGATTAATTGCTCATTTCCAACGTTAACGATTATAATACATAAATCTAGACTTGTCAACATAAAAATTTAATATTTTAAAAAATAAAAATTGCAATATTAAATGCACGCACCCGCGCAAAAAAGCTAAGCGACCAATTTTTTGTTATAAACTTCATTTGCACACTTAAATCCAAATTTTTTAATCAATATTCAACACGCCCTTTTGTTAATATTTTCATTTGTTCCCCTTTGCCAAGGCGCATAAGCATCGGCAAAGTACTGTTTTGTTCGTTTGACTTCACAGTCTATCGCTGACATTTATATTTTCATATAGTCCAAAAATTCGCTACATCTATCGGTTGTAATACTTCGGAATGTATTTATAAAAGTTTCTGTGCCTACTTCCAACTCTATTTGATCAATAGCATTTTTAACATCATAATGTGTCTTACCAGCCATTAGCTTGATTATTTCAAGGCAACTTGCTCTTTCACTAAGCACTAATAGAATCGGCGCATCTGTTCCTTTAACTCCTTCTACCGTATCCATCTCCCAACTATTTCTCTGTTTTTGACCTCTTCTGGTCTGTCATGAATTGTTCTGCCTACTTTATTCAGCTTGCGGACGGGATTTTCTTCTTTCCTTTCCTGTTTTTTCTTCTTGTATTTTCCATACGTTAAGCCTTATTCATCTAGAGCAATTTGACAAAACATTGACAGGTGTGGAGCGGAAACAGCTTCTATATATTTAGCCAGCTTATTATCATTTGCTATTTTAAGCTCACTGTTTAAATTTTTTACCGTGTATTTAATTTTTCAATGTTCCTTTATGAAACATTGATATAGGTGTGAGCGACTCCCTCGTCGCTCACACCTATATCTGTAACTTAGATTTTGCAGTAATATCAAAAAATTTATACAATTAAAATTCAATTACATAGAGCAATTTGACAAAACATTAACAGCAAACGATTCACCGCTGTTCCTGCGAACATAGCTGTTTATGTTTTTGCAAATAGCTATATTGTTGCGAAAGACACTTTAAGGCCATAACCATAACAAAATACTTAAGCAATATTCACTCCGGCGCTTGCATAACCAACCAGAGTATTAACAACTTCCGTGCCTGAACTTGTTATAAAGTATACCATCATAAGCCTTTCCTGAGGCGTTACGGGAATCGCCAATCCTGAAAGCGCACCTGTTAAAACAGTGCCGATAGTAACTATGCCCGTCAAAGTCGGAGTTAAAGTTACTAGAGTTCCCGGAACTGGTGTAAGGGTATTATCGGGTACGCTTGAAGAATAAAGCTGAGCAAAAACAGTAACTGTCGTACCTATTAAGGTTATTGCAACTGAAACACTAAAAAGTGCCGCAATGCTTGTTATAGTTCCGGCTCTTGGAACTGAAAACGCAAAGTTAGTTGCAGTACCTGCTGGGTTTGTTAAGTCTATAGAAGCTCCTAAGACTGTTAAACCTTCACCGGATGAACCAAATCCCACAAATGCTGGTATACCTGCCAGCCCTCCAAGAGTAGAAGTCAACGTAATAGGTGTTCCTGAAGCGAAAGGAATTATAGCACCAGGACCCGTTGCTCCTGTCGGACCTGTTGCTCCTGTTGCCCCTGTTGGGCCTGTTGGACCTGTTGCTCCTATTGCTCCTGTTGGACCTGTTGGACCTGTTGGACCTGTTGCTCCTATTGCTCCTGTTGGACCTGTTGGACCTGTTGCTCCTATTGCCCCTGTTGGGCCTGTTGGACCTGTTGGGCCTGTCGCCCCTGTTGCCCCTGTTGGACCTGTTGGACCTGTTGGGCCTGTTGCCCCTGTTGCCCCTGTTACCCCTGTTGGACCTGTTGGACCTGTTGGGCCTGTTGCTCCTATTGCTCCTGTTGGACCTGTTGGACCTGTTGGACCTGTTGGGCCTGTTGCTCCTATTGCTCCTGTTGGAC
>CAZJGG010000086.1:0-9068 GCA_964545475.1 uncultured Eubacteriales bacterium
TTAATTACACATTTGCAAACATTATTTAAAAACAAAAAGTATCCGTTAGTAATTTCTTCTAGTTCTTCTATAAATTCTTCAATTTTTGCTTTCCTAAAAATAAAAACCGTTGAATATCCCTGCTTAGTTAACTGCTTTACATAAGCATCAGTCTGACTATCTATGCCATCTATTGAAAATGGGATTCTAACGGTAGGTATTTTATTTTCTGGTTTATTTAAGACTTTAGAACAAATAGATTTAGAAAAAGTGAAGTATGTACCGTCTGAATATATAATTATTTCATTTGTTAAATAGGTTGTGCTTTTAAATCCAATTCCCCTATAACCAATAGTTGTCCCACGCTCTTTAGAGCTTGCTCCAGACCTACTTATTGAGATAACATCATTTTCATTAAAACAACGACCATCATTTGCAAATATAACATCTTCGTTATTTTGCGTTAGCAATATTTTGTGTGAGCCACTGTCATCTGCATTTTGAAGAAGCTCCACAAAAATTCTACCGCTGTAGCTTTCGGACATGTATTTTTCCATAGAAGCCATATCTTCTAACAAATTAGGAGAGTTCATGGCTTCAGCGAGAAATTCCTTATTTATTTTACTTATAACTTGACTTAGCATATTTACACTCCTTCGTTATTGAAAACGCAATAAATTTAATCAACAATAGTTTTTTCTCAGTATTACTTAATGAGTAATTCTTACTACATTCACCGCTTCAACTCACTAATCAGCAAACCAATATTACACCCAAGTTCATCTTTCAAAGCGGAAATATCCTCGCAAAATTGCTGCTCATTTTTGATAGCAGTATCTATTCTATCCTTGAATTTTAAAAAATCTATACGGCTTTTATTATAGCCGCCTAATATATCCGACAGTGTCTTTTCGAGGAATTTCTTCGATTTATTTTCAGGCTTATTTTGGAGCATCTCATCTCTGTTAAGGTCTAACACCTCATCGAAATGAAGAAGCAACCAAAATTCTATACATGGATTTGTAATGTAGAATTTGTATTTGTTTTCATTGCACGCACTTAGAATTTTATTATATTGCTCAGACGAAAAATTCTGTTTATCCCTATCGGCGATTAGGCAGACTTCATCAAATCCACGCTCATAAACAATTTTTTGGCTATTGATGTAGCTTGAAATATCTGCTGAGCTAAATGATAAGGTTGTTTTATTTTCAATATACACGCAAACCTTATCTGTAGATTTATCAAGGTCAGCTATTAAAACATCATCTGTGACGATTTCTTCAAGCAGTTTTTGCATACTCCCCATCGAAACATCTGTACCATTCAGAGATGCGTTAAGCTCCATATAATCAATAAGCCTATCAATAAAAGAAGCTCTCTTAATAATACCGCTTTGCCATTCTTCAATATACTCAATAAACATAGGTATAGAGTGCTTAGGGTGGCTAAAACTCTTTTTACTAAAATTGCGAAGCAATGGAACAAGCTCAATCAAATTATTTATTCCAATTTCGTCACGATTATCATTCACGCCATTGAAATAGTCAACTTCTGTTTTTTCACCCTCAAATATAAGATAATACTTCCGCAAAGCAGTCTTTGTTTTATCAGCTACGCTTCTTTGCCCAAACGGTTTACTCGTTCTCACAAATCATTCCCCCTTTAATGGAAAAACAGATGTGAATATAGGCACACCGCCATATCGACCTTCAAGGTATGCCTTATCAATCTTTTTATCAAACCTCTCATTGTATTCATCAAGAGAATACACAGCAGAACTACCGTCTGAATTTTTATTTACAAACCAAATTTCATCACGACGAAGTAAATCGAAGTCCATAAGCCGTGATTCGTGTGTCGTAACAATCAGCTGCGTACTGCGGTCTTTCGAGGAATTTAAATAACTTTCCACTAACTTGTATGTTAGTTGCGGATGCAAGCAACGGTCAATTTCATCAATAACGTATATCTTATTATTGTTTTCAGCAAAAAGTAATTCAATAAGCTCTAAAATCCGTACCGTTCCGTCTGATTCTTCGGATAGGTTGAAAAGAGCTGAGATATTCTTGTGTTCAAATTCTATAGTTTTAGCTTTAATCTCGTTGTCGATGTTTCGTTCTATAATGAAAAACTCTTTATTTCCACGCACAAGAACACTTTTTTCAGGGTTTTCGTCACCATTCTTTTTCGCTTTAGCACGTTCTTTTTCAAGCTTTGATAAAATAGCTTTAATAAGTCCCTTTGGAAGCGACGCTTCCAGCTTTTCTATACTGGCTTCAACAATATTAAATTTCACAATACCCGTACCAAACGCTGATATTATTTCACAGATTTTATCAGAGTCTGAATTAGTCAAAAAATAAGAATAACTCGAAAATTGCTTGTCGGGGAAATTCACGTCAAGCTGATTTTCAAACCAATTATACACATCTTTAAAGATGTTGTACTCGCTTTTAGTTTTATATAAATCGTCTTTATTCCTATTCATTTCAGATAAAAACAAAATGCTATCAGAGCCTTTTGTATCTTCTGCGTAAATTTCTAAACGCTTATTAATATCATTAGATTTGAAATATTTCTTGTTAATATATGCAATAACTTTTTGTGGCTCACGTTTATATATTTCCTTATCATTACCATCAGGCATTATCTCTACAAGCCATTCAGAAACAATTTTGCTTTCAGTCAAAATAACATCAAAGCCATAAGCATAGTACTTATCGCCGAGTTTAATTTCAAATTCAAATGTGCTTGAAGCATTTTTATTTTTATCGGATATTTTACAATATTTGGTGGTATGTCCATCTGGCAATCCTAATACAATAACTCTGCTTGCAAAATCAATTGCATTGATTAAGTTAGATTTACCGGCAGCGTTTGCACCATAAATAGCAGCAAACTTTAACAGCTTAACTTTATTATCATCTTCTATGTGTTCCATCTTGCTTCTGACTTTCCCAGCAATCATAGAAAATTCCTGTGTTTTATTAAAAGAAAGAAAATTAGTCACATTAAAACGCATTAACATACACATCACCTCAATATTTATTTTATGTGATTATTTCACATTTGTCAACGAAATATTCAATTGATTTCTAAATAAATTAAATCTAGGTGATTTTATCTCTTACTGTTTTTCGCAATGGCTTGAAGGTGCGAAAAAATTAAATACCCTTGTAATATTGAGTAGTTTGTTTTCCCAGTGGTTACGCTACATTTCCAATGTTCCGCAAAAACCGTTCCACATCTGACGGTCTATAGGGACAATCCAAATTATGCAAGGCAATAAGGCGTGTTTGACAATTAGTTCCAGCACCCATTTTTTGGGTGCTTCCAAGCAGTATTCTAATCTCACCACTTCTTACAGCAGAAAATATCTTTTCTTTTTGTTCATTTGTCGCAGCGTCGTGTATGAAAGCTATTTCTTTTTCAGGTACTCCGGCTGCTATGAATTTCGCCTTCATATCATCATACACAGAAAATCCATTACTGCCTTTTGGAGTAGACAAGTCGGAAAAAATCATTTGAGTTAGCCTATCTTCTGCGGTGTTATTATAAATCTCAAGCACCTTTTTAACGCAAGTATTAACTTTACTATCGGGATAATCAGGGGCAGTTGGGTCTACGCAGCGAATATCAAGAGCCGCATTTCTGCCGTCATTTGTCACACAAAGCATATTATCAACTTCGGGCCTTACCTTTTTTTCAAATATATCCTGTGAGCGTTTTACAAGAGATTCAACATATGCTTTTTGTTCGGGAGTAGGGTCAACGGCAATGGTAATAGGCTTTCCACTCATTATTTCAGGCACAGGCAATTTAAGCATTTCTGCTGTCTGAATGTCTGCTACACAGCGGTACAAGTTCATTAATTCAGGCAGATTTACAAATTTAGCAAAGCGTTCTTTCATACGATATGATTGTCCCGAAGGTGCTAATTCAAGTGCAGAAACAACCTCACCGAAGTTTGCTGCCCAGTTGTCAAAATGCCCGAATCCAAGCCTTTCAAGCTTTTTTCGCTGTAAATATGTCTGCATAGTATAAAGTTCCACCATCGAATTACTCAGGGGCGTTCCAGTGGCGTAGATAACCCCACGTTCAGCACCGTTCAGCTCGTTAATGTAGTCACATTTGATGTCCATATCCGTTGATTTTTTAGCTCGTGCCTTTGACAATCCGGCAACGTTGCTCATCTTAGTAAAAATAAACTTGTTTTTAGTTCTATGTTGTCAAGGAGGTTTTAAAAAAATATATGAACAAAATAACGCAACATGAAAAATCCCTAAATATAGGATTCATAAACGCCAGTATGAATTAGCAATGTTGCTAATCCAAATTAAAAGAACCAACTTCCTGAATGGGCAGAAACTTCCTTTTACCATGCTATATTTTTAACCTGAAACCATTCCAATTTTGCGCTAAATTTCGCCTGAAATTGTTGTCCAATGCTTCAAAATGCCGCCAGCCTAAATAGTATTTTCAGTATCCGATATTGCGTAAGTCCTGCCTATGGGCACTCCTATTTGGATTGCTGTCAAGAGTAACGTTTTAGGAATTGGAATACGCTTGACTAAACTATTTTTGTATATTTTAAGAAAAGGATTGTATTGTGCGTTTGAATACGATATAATGTAGTGAACGTATAAATTATTAGGGGTGTGACTTTATGAAAATGGAATGGCTTACCCCCGAAGAAGCGGCGATAAAATGGGGAATTAAAACTCGAAGAGTGCAGATGCTTTGTTTGAATAACAGGATTTTTGGTGCAATTCGTAAAGGTAGAGTTTGGCTAATACCCAGTAGTGCTCCCAAACCTATTGATGGTCGAACTAAGGAAGCCAAACAAATGGAACAAAATCTTTATCGAATAAATGTACCCACTCATTCTTTTAAGCGAGGGTTTGCAATGATTAATAACAATAGTACTAATTCAAATAATAAACCACGACTAATTTCATTATTTTCTGGTTGTGGCGGTCTTGACCTTGGATTTGAGAAGGCTGGTTTTAAAAGAGTTTGGGCAAATGATTTTGATACGGATGCTCAAGCTGTCTATTCATTAAATCTTGGAGAAATAGATGGTCGGGATATACTTAATGTTGATGAAAATGAAATTCCTGATGGCGATATATTAACTGCTGGATTTCCATGTCAACCATTTTCTAATGCTGGCAATAGAAAAGGCGTTCACGATTCAAGAGGAATGCTATATAAAGAATGTCTTCGTATAATCGAAAATAAAATGCCAAAAGTAGTTGTCTTTGAAAACGTAAAGGGATTATTATCAACAAAATATGTTGATGGAAGAAACTTAGTAGATGTGATTATAGAGGACTTATCGGATATGGGTAACATAGGTTATAATGTTATTTATAGCTTATTGAATGCTTCTGATTATGGTGTTCCTCAAAATAGACAAAGGGTATTTTTTGTTGGAGTGAGAAAAGACTTAGGTGTCACATTCACGTTTCCTAAAAAACAAGCTAAAAAGAATTTAACCCTTAGGAATGTTCTTGATATTCCTAAGGATTTGCCAAATCAAATAGATTGGGGTTTATCTCCACAAGCTCTTGATATGATTTCATATATACCTGAGGGAGGTTCGTGGAAAAACGTACCTTATGAAAAATTAGCACCACGTTTCCAACGTATAAGAGATGATATGAAAAAATATCGTTCTCCGAACTTTTATAGAAGGTTTTCCCGTGATGAGATTAGTGGAACGATTACTGCATCTGCACAACCTGAAAACTGTGGCATAATTCATCCAACTGAAAATAGGAGATATACTATTCGGGAAATTGCAAGAATACAAACATTTCCTGATGATTTTCTATTCATTGATGATTCACTAAAAAATATCACAGCAATGTATAAAGTAATAGGTAATGCTGTACCAGTAAATCTAGCCAACAGTGTGGCAACTGCAATAATGGAGCAGATTTTCAAAGGAGAATAAGTGGTATGTTTATGAATACAGATAAAGCATATTTATTAGGACTTATTATTGGCGGTGGAACATTTGGAAATGCCGAAGATATATTTCGAATCAAATTGCCTTTCAAAAAGTGGGGTTCTTATTTAGAAAACCCAAAACGTGCAGGTCAAATTTCGAGAGATATTATGAGCGTTGTTAGCCCAATGTTTCGTAATATATACGACCTAATTGTTAGTTTTGAGGCAACCGAAAATATGTGGCTCATACTTTGTGATGGTGATACTACTGCACTTAAAGATGACTTACTTACATATGGTATTTCTTGTAATGGTGAAGTAAAAGAAACAGTAGACATTGATAAGGTATGTAATGAATTGATTGATGACAACTTAAAGCGAAGGTTTATTGCTGGTTTAGCTGATTCTATAGGGAGTATGGCAAAATCACAACGGAGATTTACAGATGAAAACCAAATCCTCTCTTTGGAGATTAAGGGGTATAATTTTAGTTTTGTTTGTGGCCTTTGTCGCTTGTTACATAGTATAAATTGTATACCAGATCAAGTTAATTGGAATCACCCAAACATACACTGTGCTAACAATCCCTTTTATACTGCATGGAACAAAGGTTTTAAATTACGAATATTACTTGACCAATATGCACAATTTGGTGCATTTGCTTTTCGAACAAAAGCTGAATCATCAAATGAGAATAGGAGCTTGCAACAACAAATTCATACTGCACAACCTTGCTTAGAGCAGAGAATGAATGTCACACCATCTTGTGTTCATCCATCAGAAAATGATACTCGTTTACCAGAAGAAATTAGAGGTGGGCACTATATACATTACCGCCATTTTTGTGCTGTACTTGGTTGTGAACATGCTCCCTATGATAAAATAACAAGCCAATTCTCACGACTTGGCGAACTTGTAATTCCGTTCGTAATTCAATGCCGAGATTCAATTTTTCAAATACAGTCTATCATTGATAGAGATCCACTGTTATCAAACAGGAGTTACCATAATTTTGATATTAGTGTAATGGAATTGCTTAATTATTATAATTCTGACGCTAATACGCGTCTTTATGGAACTAATTCAAGTAACGGCTATCCTATCAAAGAAATTTTGCAAGCTACAGCATATATCATTGCAGATGATAGTGAACTTTTTGGAAAAAGACCCAAAGGATATATTGAAATAATAAATAAACATCTTAAGAATGACCTTGATTTAGTTGTTTCACTTCGCAAACCTGATTTATTAACTCCATTAGTTATTGTTGGCAATAATCGTGGTGCTCTTGTTGGTGCAGAAAATCCATTAGTTTATAAAAAATTGATTTCTCATTCACCTAATAATGAATATAAACTTATTGTCCGACCTATTACAGAGGAGGATTTAAGTGAAGCGTAATGAGGTATCTTATTATCCAGAAATTCAAAAATTCATAGAAGCTCAACTTAAAAGTAATTTTATGGCAAGTAATAGACGAGAATTATATGTTTATTGGGGGATTGGCGAACTCAAAACTAACCTCCAACGAATAATCAACGAGCATCCAATTGAGTGTGCTTGTGCAATGAAATTTGCTGAAAGTGTACCACCATTAAGCCTTGATATTTTTGCTTTAATTACTGATGGAATGAAATTTGAACTGTTAATTTTAGAAGTCAAACTTGTGAAAAGTGCTGGTCTTAGTGAGTGGTCTCAGCTTGTAGGTTATTGCCTTGTATCAGGTTCAAAGTATGGTTTGCTAATAAATATTGATAATGGGGGTAGTCCACGTCTAACACAAATATTGCATACCGAGCGTCATATTTCACATATTCAAACAATAATAAACAACGAGAATAGAGAACATTTACTTGGATTTATGCAATGGAATAGTTTAACACATAATTTTGAGTACACAAACCTTGGTCTAATAAAATCGCTTTCTGAACTAAGTATTCGACTTGCATCAGAATTTGCCGAAGATTAATTGCAAATATATTATACTGATAAAAAAGCAACCACATATTGAATATAGATGCAGTTGCATTTGTATTTTAGCCGCCGGCAGGCCGCACGTACTTTGACCCCTCAACGGGGATAAGGGCAAAGTACATAGTGCGTTAGCTACTTTGCGTGGCAAGTAGAAAAACCACGGCGAGTGGCTACCCCTTACAAAAAAGGATAGCCATTTGCCACAGAATTTGACTGCGTAAGCCAACATCTAACGAGTGCTTTTTATCTTTCGTAATCGTAACTTTTTTGTTGCTTGCCAAAAATATTTGGGCTTATTTTTCGCATTTCATTTTTCACCTCAACATCAAGAGCAATGTTTTTTAACATAGCTTCGGCTTGCTCAGGAAAATTATTTTTTTCAGCAAGCCTTGCTCCGTAGTTGGCAAGTGCGTCAATCATAGTTGATTGTTTGGGTGAAAGATTTTCAATTTTGTAATCGGGCGAATAATTAAAATCGTATTTTAGTAATCCAATCGCTTGAACAATTTTTGTTATTGCCGAATACGCCTCTTGAAGTTTTGCTTTAAGAGAATTATTCTCATTGATGAGGGCAGTTGATTGACTTTGCAGATTATCACGCTCCATTTTTACCCTTATTGCGTTTTTAAGTAAGTCCTCTTTGCCATCAAGATTTTTTTCTCTGGCAGTGAGTTCTTTGTCTTTTGCCGTTGCGGATTGTTCTCTTTTTGAAATATCAACACGGCGTTTGCGAATGTCTTTAATTTCTTTTTCGTTAGCAATGTAAGCGTCAGCCATTTCTTTTAACCTCATTAAATCTTCATATGAAATTTTTACATTACTTCCGAACATTGGCTTGTCGGGTATTTTTATCTCAAAAATTTTCGTTTTTAGTTTTTGTAATTCACGAATTGACCCAACATCTTTTTCAAGTTTCTCTTTTTCTTGAATGAGTAAATTTTTATCACCTCGAACATTTTCCAATTCAGATTGCGTTTCTTCTAATTCAAAATTTGCTAATCTAAGTTTAGCTGTTTTATCTTGTAACGACATTTCTTTTTCAGCCAGTTCTTCTTTTCGTTTTTCTGCTTTGTATTCCAATACAGAAAGATGTTGTGCGGTGCCAACACCATTTAAATAACTTAATAAATCCACAATAAATGACGAAATAAAAGCTG